>DAOQWY010000024.1 GCA_035342335.1 Bacteroidales bacterium | reverse complement strand
AGGAGAGAGGAGAAAGGAGAGAGGAGAGAGGAGAAAGGAGAGAGGAGAAAGGAGAGAGGAGAAAGGAGAAAGGAGAAAGGAGAGAGGAGAATTAGATTGCAGATTGCAGATTACAGTTTGCAGTTTGCCTTTTATGCCAGTGCCTTGCGTATTTTCAGCAACTTGAGCAATAAAGGTTCCAGCTGATCCAGCGGAAGCATGTTGGCTCCGTCGGATTTGGCGTGGGGGGGATCCGGATGGGTTTCAATGAAAATGCCATCCACCCCGGCGGCAACACCTGCTTTGGCAATCGTTTCGATCATTTCCGGCACTCCGCCTGTCACACCCGAAGACTGGTTGGGCTGTTGAAGGGAATGTGTGACATCAAGAACAACGGATACCCCCAGGCGTTTTATCACGGGTATGCTTCTGAAATCGACCACCAGATCCTGGTAGCCGAAGGTAGTACCTCGTTCCGTGACCATAATGGCATCATTACCTGATTGCCGTACTTTGTCGATGACGAACCGGATGGCATCGGGTGAAATGAACTGTCCTTTCTTGATGTTGACCCATTTATTCGTCCTGGCTGCTGCCAGGAGGATATCGGTTTGCCGGCACAGGAAGGCTGGGATCTGAAGGACGTCGACATAGCGGGCGGCGAGTTCGGCTTCTTCAGCCGAGTGGAAATCCGTAAGTGTGGGTATGTTGAGTTCCTTGCCCACGGCCTGGAGGATTTCCAGTCCTTTCAGGTCGCCTATCCCCGTGAAGGAATCCAGACGGGAGCGGTTCGCTTTCCGGTAAGAGGCCTTGAAAATATAGGGTATTTCAAGCCTTTGCGTGATGTCGTTCACCTGCTGTGCGATGTTGAAAGGCATGATGCCATCTTCGACCACGCAAGGCCCGGCGATCAGGAAGAAGGTGCCTTTTTCGGTATGTTGGATCTTTGGGAGGGTTTGAAGGTTCATAATCTAAATTGTCAAATTGTCAAATTGTCAAATTGTTAAATTACCTTCTTCCTGACTGCTGATCCCCGCTTCGTTTCACTCGCGGGGACTGACTGCTGACAGCTGACTGCTGACTGCTTCCCTAGTACCCGTATTTCGACTTCCATAATGACCTGAGCCATTGACGGATATCATTTTCCCGGGTGTTATTTTGCGGATCATAGAGTTTGGTTCCTTTGATCTTTTCAGGAAGAAATTCCTGCTCCACGAAGTTCTGCGCATAATCGTGTGCATACTTATAATTTTTTGCATAACCAATCTCCTTCATCAGTTTCGTCGGGGCGTTCCGGATGTGCAGGGGGACAGCCAGGTCTCCGGTCTGCCGCACCAGTTCGGAGGCTTTTTCGATGGCCAGGTAGGAGGCGTTGCTCTTGGGAGAGGAGGCCAGGTAGATCGTAGTCTGGGAGAGAATGATCCGGCATTCGGGGTAGCCGGTCTTGTTGACGGCCTCAAAGCAGGCATTGGCCAGCAGAAGCGCATTCGGGTTGGCGTTACCGATATCTTCTGACGCGAGGATGACCAGGCGCCGCGCGATGAATTTCGGGTCTTCCCCGGCTTCAATCATTCGGGCCAGCCAGTAAACGGCACCGTTCGGATCGCTGCCCCGCAGGGATTTGATAAAAGCGGAAATGATATCAAAATGCATTTCACCCTGTTTGTCGTACAGGGCAAGATTTTGCTGGATCACCTCAACGGTTTTGTCGTTGGTGATCTCGACCACGGCCTGCCGTGGTTGTTCTGCATTCAGGATCAGCTCAATGGCGTTAAGAAGTTTCCGTGCATCCCCGCCGGAAATCCTCATCAGGGCTTCGTCTTCTATGACCCTGACTTCGGTATGATCATGCTCCCTGATATAAGAACAGGCACGCTGCAACAGGGTTTGCAGGTCGTTTTTACCGAAAGCTTTCAGGATATAGACCTGGCAACGTGAAAGAAGAGGCGCGATCACTTCAAAGGAGGGATTTTCGGTGGTCGCTCCGATGAGGGTTATGATCCCTTTTTCAACGGCACCGAGCAAGGAATCCTGCTGAGATTTGCTGAAGCGGTGAATTTCGTCAATGAACAGGATAACCCGGTTTTCAGTGTCGGTGGCCAGGTCGATCACCTGTCTGACTTCCCTGACGCCTGAATTGACCGCACTCAGGGTATGGAACGGGCGGTTCAGTTGCCTGGAAATGATATACGCCAGGGTGGTCTTGCCGACACCCGGAGGACCCCACAGGATCATCGAGGGCAGGTTTCCCGTCCGGATGGCCCTTCTGAGGATTGAATTTTCTCCGGTAAGGTGCTTCTGCCCGAGAAATTCCTCAAGGGTTGACGGGCGGAGTTGTTCAGCAAGTGGTGGGAGTGTTGCCATGGATCGTCAGATTAAATCAAGCATCCACCGGTCGATCTCTTTTGCCCAGGCATAAATGCCATCTTCCAAAAGGAGCAGGTTCCTGATGTTGTGGTCTGATTCCAGCGCCGCTACCACAGAAGGACCCTTGGTACCGTAACGGCAATAAATGACCACAGGGATTTCCTTCCCAATCTGGTTGAGATGGTCGAAGATATGTTTCCCGGGGATACAGATGGAACCAGGGATATGACACACCTTATAATCAGTGGGTTCCCTGATGTCGATGATCTGCAGAGGTTCTCCCGAATCGATTCTTCTCCTTAACTCCTGAGCGGTGATTGTTTTCATAAAATATTCCCCTTTAATCCGGAACTTCTTACAGGGATTGTTTTACGATGTTTTTGATGATGCGCCACTCTGACCACGCTCTGCAAAGGTACACATAACTGTCCATCAAATGTTATGGCGGAAGTATAATGTTAATGCAGCGGTATGCATAAACGCTTATTTTTGCAGTATATTTCCGTATCAGGCGATTTCCTGATCCATCCTTTAACGTTACAAAGATGATTAAACGAATCTCCATTATCACCGTAATCTTTCTGACCGGCTTGTCATTCACTTTATCGCAACCGGTATTTCAAAGTGGAGGCGAATACTGTTCACGGGCAAAGTCATCCAGGCCGGCCATCCAGATGCCAAGGGGCCTCAATTCACCAAGACACACCTACGATGTACTCGAATATAAGCTTGACCTGGATCTCTATGATAATTTCGTCAGTCCTTATCCCAAGTCATTCTCCGCCAGTAATGTCATCCATCTGAAAGTGGATACGGTACTGAATCACATCAAGCTGAATGCATCCAGTTTTTCCCTGCAGATCGATTCTGTAGGAATGGCAGGAATATTTTACGAACATGCTGACGACACGCTCAGGGTCGACCTGGATCGGATGTATTACCCCGGCGATTCGCTTTATGTCAAGATCTTCTATACCCATAAAAACGTCATCGATCATGCTTTTTACACAGGCAATGGAATGGTCTTTACAGATTGTGCCCCGCAGGGGGCCCGAAAGTGGTTTCCCTGCTGGGATCAGCCAACGGATAAGGCCAGGCTGGATCTGACAGCAAAGGTGCCCGCCATGGCAAAATTGGGCTCTAACGGACGGCTGGCCGATTCGGTCCAGGTTGCTGATACGATATGGTATCACTGGATTTCGAAGGATCCGGTTTCCACCTACCTGATCGTCATGGCCGGACGGAATAACTACAACCTGGATATTGTTTACTGGCACAGGTTATCAAATCCCCAGGACAGCCTGCCGGTGCGGTTCTACTATAACCCCGGTGAAAATCCGGCCGGGATCAAGAACATCATATCATCCTTGCTCACATTTTATGCTGAAACCTTCGGCGACCATCCTTTTGAGAAGGATGGCTTTGCGACGTTGAATAGCCAGTTCCCCTGGGGGGGCATGGAAAACCAGACCCTGACCTGCCTCTGCCGGAACTGCTGGAATGAGATGCTGGTAGTTCATGAATTATCCCATCAGTGGTTTGGTGACATGATCACCTGCGGCACCTGGGCCGACGTGTGGCTGAATGAGGGATTTGCTAATTTCAGTGAAGCACTCTGGAGGGAGGAAAAAGATGGATATGAAGCGTATATGGATGAAATTGAGTCCAATGCCTCCAGTTATCTGAACGGGAATCCGGGCTGGCCAATCTATAATCCTTCATGGGCCTTTGATCCTCCTGATGTTGATATCCTGTACAACTATGCCATCACCTATGCCAAGCCTGCTTGCCTGCTGCATTTGTTTCGTTATGTGGTTGGTGATTCCCTGTTTTTCCAATGTGTCTACCAGTATGCCCAGGATACGGCCAATTTCCGCTATCAGTCAGTCGTCACGGATGATTTTATCGCCAAGATGAACCAGGTGACGGGCCAGGATTATTCGTGGTTCTTTCATCAGTGGCTCACCTATCCGAACCATCCTGAGTATGTCAATACCTATACGTTCACGCACCTCGGGGATCAACAATGGAGGGTATGGTTCAGGGCAAGCCAGGTGCAGCCTGAGGAGTATTTTTTTGTCATGCCGCTGGAGCTTCGGATCGTGTTCACGGATGGTTCAGATACGTTGGTGAAGGTGCTCAATTCGGTGAATGACCAGGAATACGTTATTGATGTCATAAAACAACCTGAGCAGCTCTTCTTTGATCCCGCCAACCAGATTGTGCTGAAAGAAGCTTCCACGACGGTTGGTACAGAAGAACGAATGCTGACCGGGAGAAAGCTGGAGTATCTTCTTCATCCCAATCCCGTGGATCGCTCAGCCCTTTTACAGGTTCACCTGCCCGAAACGGGTTATTTCAGGCTAATCCTGCTGGATGCGAAGGGGCAGATCGTTAAGGTTATCTTGAACGAGAGGCGGCCTGCAGGAGAGCAAAGGATCCCTGTTGACAGCAAGGGGCTGGCCCCGGGTGTTTATTTTTTAAAAATGGAATCCGGAACCGGGAGTGCTTCTGCAAAGATGATCATCAGATAAACAGGCGGATGATGCTGTAAACCCCTGCAGCAACCGCCATACTGCCCGGAATGGTCAGGATCCAGGCGATGATGATATTCCCTGCGATGCCCCATCTGACCGAAGAAAGCCGTTTGGTCATCCCCACCCCGATGATGGCGCCGGTGATGGTATGGGTCGTACTGACCGGTATGCCACCCAGTGAACTCCCAATAATGGTCAACGCACCGGCTGTTTCGGCACAGAATCCCTGGAAAGGTTTTAAGTTGGTCAGGGATAATCCCAGTGTTTTGATGACCCTCCATCCACCGAGCAGTGTCCCCAGGGAGATGGATGAATAAGCGGCAATGATTACCCAGGTAGGTATATGGAATTCAGAGCCAAGGTGCCCGGATGTATAAAGCAAAACAGCGATGATACCCATGGTTTTTTGTGCGTCGTTGGTGCCGTGGCCAAGGCTGAAAACTGCAGAGGAGAACAGCTGTAATCCCCGGAACAGGGAATCCACCCTTCGTGGGGAATATTTTCGGAAAATAAAGAGCGTTAGCAGTGAGATCAGGTATGAAAGTATCAAGCCGATCAGGGGTGAGAGTACGATAAAGAGGACGATCAATGTGATCCCTTTCGCGTAAATGGCATCCACCCCACCCACGATCAAAGCGGGGCCAATCAGTCCGCCGATCAAGGCGTGGGAAACGGAAATCGGGAACCCGAAGTGAGTGCAGGTATAGGTCCAGATGATCGCTCCCACAAGTGCTGAGAAGATCAGGTATTTGTTGACCATATCCGGATCGACGATGCCCTTTCCAATGGTGGTTGCCACATGGACTCCGAAGATGAAGACAGCGGCAAAATTGAAGAAGGCGGCCCAGGCAACACCCAGTATGGGTGACAGGACCTTGGTGGAAACCACTGTGGCTATGGAGTTGGCTGCGTCATTCATCCCGTTCAGGAAGTCGAACAACAATGCCAGGATGATGGTGATGATGACGAGTGTATCCATACGGGTCTGCTTATGTTCAGGCTACTTTAAGAATGATCGTCCTCAGAACGTCAGCAACATCTTCCAGCCGGTCAGCAGCCCGTTCCATGGTCATAATGATCTCTCTTTTCTTGATGAGCTCGATGGCGTCTTTTTCATTATCAAAAAGATCAGAAAGAAATGTATGATACAGATCGTCGGCCCGATTTTCGATTTCATTGATGAGAATGCAGGCACTGGAAATTTTTTCAGGTTTTTTCAGGTTTTTAAGTTCCTTGACCGCCACATGGTATGCCGAAACTCCTTCGATCAGCAAATCCGTGAACTTAACAAACTCAGGCGGGAACATTTTGGGTTTATACAACCGGATCCGCTGGCTGGAGCCATTAATGAAATCCAGAACGTCATCGGTCGTTGAGGCCAGCTTATGGACATCTTCCCGGTCGAACGGTGTGATGAAGGTCTTGTCGAGTTCATCGAAGATCCGGTGAGCGACTTCATCGCCCCTGGTTTCCAGTTCTTTGATATAGGTGAAAAGCACCTCCCTTTCCCCGGGGGCATCGGTGATGAATACTTTACGCAGGGTGACGGCAGCTTCCAGAGTAAGCGCCGCTGCTTCCTCATACATCGGGAAAAATTTCTTTTCCGTGGGAACCAGTTTTCTGAAAAATGTTTGAAAGCTCATGATCCGGGTTCAGGTGAAAAATGAATACGTTCCAGGTCGGATAATCCTTTAAGGGGTTTAAAGATAGCAAGAGGTGCCGAACAAGCACCATTGAATTCGGACATTTTATTCACAAAATAACAACAGGGAGCAGGAAGTCACTGTAAAAGAATCATTTGACTTTTTTGGGACTGCGTTTGATCATCAGCACAAAAGGTACAGCCAATGGTGATAAATAAGCGGCAATATGAAATGCCTGTTCTATGCCCACCCAGTCTGACAATCCGCCAATGACCAGTGATGCCAGGGAGGAGCTTTCGGAGCTGATGCTCATGAAGAGTCCATTGACAAATGCCTGCCTTACCCTGGCCCTGTCCTGCACCAGTGCCAGTAGAACGGGTGTGATGCCCAGCAGAAAAAATCCCATGAGAATCAGGAACAAGATCATCATCCATCCGTGGGATTTTAAGAATCCCAGCATCAGAAACGGAGCGGAAGCCGTCATGATGAGAAGTGCATTTCGGCGTCCCATTTTATCGGAAATGGAACCCCAGAAAAGGGTTCCTGCAGCTGCAGCGATCTCAACGACGGAAAGATAAACGGTTCCCTTTTGCCATCCTACCCCAATGACTTCCATGTAGGTTGGAAGAAAAATGGTTATGGATACACGCAAAATGGAGCGAAATGTAAGGATACCGATGATGATTAAAAAAAGAGGAAGGTGTTCCTTAAAGGTTGCCCATAGTCCTGTAGTAACGTTCTGGCTGGTGGTGGCATGAACGGAGTCCCCGGTTTTGAGCCTGAAATAAAGAATTACGGAAGCCAGGATGCCAAAGGGTATCAGCCTGTAGGTTCCTTCTGCACCCCAGAGGGAGATGGCTCCGAGGATGATCAAAGGGCCAAGGGTACGGGCAATTTCTCCGCCAAACATATACCAACTCATTCCTTTTCCCAGCTTATCACCCGATACCTGTCGGATCATCACAGGTGTGGGAACATGAAAAAAAGAGGAGCCGATCCCTGCAACCAGGAGCAGAATGGCAGCGAAGACATACCCCGGAGAGGCTCCCAGAAGGCTCATGGCTATTCCAGTGATGGCTGGTGCAATAATGATGAATATCCGCACATTCACCCGATCGGCCCAAATACCCAGAAATGGATTCAGCAGGTTGGGAATTTGTTGGAACAGGGTCAGCAAAGCTGCCAGCGAATAACTCATGGAGAACCTCTGAATGAGCAAGGGCAAGATCGGGGCAGTAAACGAGGAATAGATATCATGAAACAAATGACCTGCCGATATGCTCAATACGTTTAAAGTCTGGAATTTTTTTTTCTCCATGATCAACGGGAGTATGCTTTCTGATTCCTGTTGCCCTGTCAGTGTTTGTCGATGATCATCACCCTATGCTGAAGCATCTTTCCTGTTTCCGACAAACAGAAAGCAATGGTCTCAGCAATGTTTTGAGGAGGAACCCACCTGGTAAAGTCCGCATCGGGCATGGCCCTGCGGTTGGCAGGGGTGTCAATCGTGCCCGGCACGATCACCGCAGCCCTGATCTTTTTATCCCTGCCTTCCGCATCGATGAACTCCGCCAGTTTCACCACCATGGCTTTGCTCAGGGAGTAGGCAAAGAAGTTGATCCCTTCCGAAGAATTGATCGCTGGCCGGGAGCCAATGAGAATGAACTGTCCCCCTTCGGGTTTATGTTCAAAGAATGAGACCATCGGACGCACCATATGAAAAGCAGAGTGAAAATTCAGCCGGATCATATCCTCCAGCATCCTGTCGCTGGTGTGTTGCAGTTTCCCTGTGGCAAATCCTCCCACCAGCAGTACGGCGGCCACAACATCCGGATACCGGTCTGTCACTGTGGCAACCAGGTTACCCGTTTGTTCTTCATCCATCAGATCCGCTTCGTGGACGACCAGTCCCCGGTGAGCAGTCAACTGTCCGGCTCCTCCGGGTCCTGTGATGGCAATAACCTGATATCCACTATTCAGCAGGTGTTCTGTAACAACCAGGCCAAGGTTGCCGTTGGCCCCTGTAATGATGATCGTTGGCATGGTTATAAGCATTATTTTTAATTTACGGGCAAACCGGATTCACTGACCGGGAAATGACCAGAATTTCAGTCCATATTTCCCGGTACTGGTATTGTAAACAATTTCGTTGGTCCCTGTTTCTTCAATGTAAGCAAGTGTTTTTCCGTACTGTTCAGTCCCTTTTCTCAACCAGTGGGGAAGGTCTTCATCTTTTTCGATCTGGAACAGGGACTTCATTTCCTCTACCAGTTCATCCATTTTTTCTTCCGCGGATTTCATTCCCAGCAGTTCTTTTGCATGCATGGTGGCCACTACCACGAATGCCAGTTCTTTCACTGATCTGGAAATGGCCTGTCCGATGAGGTCCATTTTAGCCAGCTGTTCAATCCTGTTTTGGTAATTCAGGATCTCTTCATCCGTGAAAATAAAATTCAGCAGGTCGCCATAGTAGGCAAGGCTCACGATCACCATATCGCGGAGCTCCGGAAGGTCCTCACCGGTGACCAGGTCCCTGACCCTGGACTTGATTTCTTTCACTTCTCCTCCTTCAGCCACAGGGTACTTTTTTGTTTTAAATCCGGGGAAAATACGTTCTTTCCTTACCTGGAGGACGTTTTTACGGATCAGGCTTTCCAGGATGACCTGCCTGATCCTGTCGGAATATTCGGTGATCCTGATGATCCAGTAGGAGATGGTTTCCTTTTTTTGGGATGCAATGATCCAATCCATGATCTCATCCAGCAGGGCATCTCCGGTAGGGACCTTCTGATCCGGGAAGACATACTCCAGGTCAGAGTCAATGCGGTTGCGCAGGGCCAGCTCCATGAGTATGGCCGCTGAGAGCGTGACTTCGAATTTTTTATGTTTGAAATCGATTTTCTGCCCGCCTTTTTCGTGGATGGGTAGTAAATACACCTCTTCGGGGATTGTCAGGAAGCTTTTCATGGTTCGATGGATTGCATACAGGGAATATCAGTCGGTGTTTATTGTTTGAATTTCATTCAATCAGGGAATCGCTGCAAAGAGGGTCGCTGCTGTTTTGCTGCACGGATCCACAGGGGCAATGAATCCCAGACAATGATGAACAGGCAGGTCATGATAACGATCGTGAGCAGCAAATTGATGAGTCCCTGGAGAAATTGATCCGGTTGAGAAAGCATAGGGACATAGATTCCGGTCATGTTTTTGATACAGGCGACACAGGTGGTTATGCCTACGAATGCCATTGGGATCAAGGTGACCCAGGCGTACCTGATCTTGCCCCGGTTGACGATATAGGTTGTGCCCACTGCCAGTGCAATGGTGGCCAGCAGCTGGTTGGCACTGCCGAACATAGGCCATATCGTTGCCACGCTTCCCGTGTAGATGAAATAAGCCCAGCAAAAAACCACGGCACCGCTGGCGATCAGGTTACCGGGCAACCAGTTGGTTCGTCCGAATGGTTTGTAAACCTTTCCCAGGGTTTCCTGCAGGATGAAGCGGGCGATTCGCGTTCCGGCGTCGATGGTTGTCAGGATGAACAACGCTTCAAACATGATCGCAAAGTGATACCAGTACGACATCAGCCCTTTCAAGCCCGGTATGGCGGAAAAGATCTGGGCCATTCCCACGGCCAGGGAGACTGCCCCGCCCGTCCGGCCAGCGACATTTTCGCCCACTTCCGCCGAAAGTGTGGTCAGATCTGACTCGATGAATCCCATGGCCTGGAGCTGTGGAAGGATCTGCTGGAATTTTTCGGGTGAAACGTTGATCTGAAAATAATCGAGGGGATACAGGCTTGCAGCGGCAATCAGTGCCAGGATGCTGACGATTCCCTCTGAAAGCATTGCCCCAACGGCGATAGGTTTGATATGCGTTTCTTTCATGATCATCTTCGGAGTGGTTCCGGAGCTGACCAGGGCATGAAATCCCGAAATGGCACCGCAGGCGATCGTAATAAACAGGTAGGGGAAAAGGGTACCGGGTATGACCGGGCCGTTTCCTTTGATAAAAGCCGTGAAGGCAGGCATCTTCATGTCAGGCATGACAATGATGATGCCCAGTGCCAGCATTGCCACCACACCCAGCTTCATGATCGAACTCAGGTAGTCGCGCGGTGACAATAGCAGCCAGACAGGAAGGACCGAAGCAATGAAACCGTAACCGGCCAGAAGAAGGGTCAATGTCTTATGATCAAACGTAAACCAGTGGGCGATGGAAGATTCCGGAATGTGCTTGCCGAAAATGACGGCTAATGTCAGCATAATGACTCCCATTACCGTGGCTTCAACCGTTTTTCCTTTCCTGAACCGGAACATCCACAGTCCCATGAAAATGGCAATCGGAATCGTGGCGGCGATCGTGAAGGTTCCCCACGAACTTTCCGAAAGGGCATTGACCACCACCAGTCCCAGCCCTGCCAGGGCTACAATGATAATCAAAAGTGTAGCAAGTGAAGCCGTAATCCCACTCGATACTTTTTTGATCTCATCCCTGGCAATTTCGGCCAGTGAACGCCCATCGTGGCGGATGGACGCAGTCAGGATCACCACATCGTGAACCGATCCGGCCATCACGGCTCCAATAAGCATCCACAGAAAACCCGGAAAATAACCAAACTGGCAGGCCAGTACAGGACCCACCAGCGGGCCGGCACCGGCAATGGCAGCAAAGTGATGGCCAAACAATACCCACTTGCTCATCGGGTAATAGTTCTGCCCGTCATAGAGCCGCCCCGAAGGGGTGATTTTCCGGTCATCCAGCGAAAGGACTTTCGCGGTGATGAAACTGAAGTAGAAGCGGTAAGCAAGCGCAAACAAGACCAGTGCAGCTATCACCAGCGGCATCGCATTCATGGGAAAGCATTTTATGCCTTCAAATATAAAGTTTTTAAACTTTTCAGAATGAATGATCTTAACTATCGTGAGAAAAATTTGAAATTAGCTGGTCAAGTTTTATACATTTGTACGCTTTACTGCCGTGGAAGGAATCATTTTGAGAGTAGTTCAGTCTGTAATGCTGCTTAAAATCATCCATCATGAGCATCGAAATCCTGTCTGTGACTACCCGGAAAACCCTCCATGCCTTCATTCATCTTCCTTACATTCTTCACAAAAGCGACCCTCTTTGGGTGCCTCCGTTGCTGACAGACGAGTGGCAGTTTTTCAGTGCCAAAAAGAATCCTGCCTTCAAAAAGAATGATACGTTGCTGCTTCTGGCCAGAAAGGAAGGCAGGGAGGTGGGCCGTGTAATGGGTATTGTCAACAGGGAACGCAACCGTATGTTTCATGAACAAAATGCCCGATTTGGATTCCTGGAAAGCATTGAGGATGTAGAGGTGGTCAGTGCCCTTCTCGGCCGGATCGAAAGTTGGGCCCGGGATCTGGGAATGGCTAAACTGGTAGGGCCGATGGGTTTCAGTGACCAGGATCCGGAGGCATTCCTGATCGAAGGATTTGAATATGAACCTACCCTTTCGACCATCTATAATTTTCCCTATGTGCCTCAGCTTGTTGAAGCCTGCGGTTTTACCAAGGAGATCGATTATGTATGTTATGTGGTGGACCTCTCCCGGCCACTACCTGAATTCTATCAAAAGATCATCGATAAAATTACAGACAGGGGTGAATTCGCTTTTCAGAACCTGACAAAGCGTAAAGAACTGAAACCTTATGTTAAACCTGTACTTGAGCTGCTTAGCGAGACTTACATCGACCTGTATGGTTTTGTGCCGCTTTCGCACGAAGAAATAGATGCATTGGGTAAAAAATATGTTCCCATACTGGACCCGAGGCTGGTCAAGATCGGCTTGAAAGACAACCAGGTGATCGGATTCCTGATCGGGATGCCCAATCTGAACCGGGGATTCCGAAAGGCAAAAGGCCGGTTGTTCCCGTTTGGCCTTTTTTATCTTTTGCGGGAATCCAAACGCTCCAGGCAACTGGATCTGCTGTTGGGAGGAATCAAAAAGGAATACCGCAACATTGGGCTGGATGCCCTGGGAATGAACTGGATGATCCAAACGGCAAAAGAAATGGGATTCACCACCATTGACAGTCACAATGAGCTGGAAACCAACCTTGCTGTACGCGGTGAAATGGAGCGGTTGGGCGGAAAGCTGTGCAAGCGGCGCAGGATTTATCAGAAGGCGCTGTAAAGGTCGGCAGTCGGCAGTTGGCAATTGGCAGTCGGCAGCAGCCAGTAGCCAGTCGGCAGTAATAACCACGAATACAATGAATAACGCGAAGCGCTCCCGACTTTCGTCGGGATAAACTCCGGACCGAGCAAATAACAACAAATAACAACCTATCAGGATTGAAAAGAATCAAGGACGTTCTCGAATTCCGCAAGGGTGACAAGAAGGTGATCAGGGGATGGGTTGCCTACGATTGGGCCAATTCAGTGTACCAGCTGACCATCTCTTCCACTATTTTTCCGATTTATTACAATACCGTCACCCGGTCAGGTAATGACTTCACGGTATCTTTTTTCGGCGCGAAAGTCATCAATACGGTTTTATTTTCGTGGGCGATCGCTGCCGCTTACCTTGTCGTGGCTGCTTTTTCCCCTTTATTTTCCTCCATTGCTGACTATACGGGGCGGCGTAAAGCAT
This sequence comes from Bacteroidales bacterium, assembly GCA_035342335.1. Taxonomy (NCBI): domain Bacteria; kingdom Pseudomonadati; phylum Bacteroidota; class Bacteroidia; order Bacteroidales; species Bacteroidales bacterium. The sequence continues at coordinate 33,787 of DAOQWY010000024.1, read as the reverse complement.
TCATGCAGGCCTTTACCTGGATCGGCGCGCTATCGTGCGGCGCGCTGTTCTTTTTCAATTCGTCCAACGTGGAGCTTGGGATCATTGCCTTTGCGCTGGGAACGCTGGGGTATGGAGGAAGCATCGTCTTTTATAATTCTTTCCTGCCGGTCATCGCTGAATATAAGGACCAGGATCGTATCAGTGCCAGGGGATATTCGATGGGGTATCTTGGAGGCGTTGTTCTGCTGCTTTTTAACCTCTGGATGATCATGAAGCCTGAATTTTTTGGAATCGAAGGTGATAGCAGCCTGCCAGCCCGTATCTCCTTTCTTACCGTATTTTTATGGTGGATCGGGTTTTCGCAAATAACCTTCGCACGCCTGCCGAAGTACACTTACCGTAAGAGAGTGCAGCATGCAAATGTTTATACCAATGGTTACAAAGAATTACGGATGGTTTTTAATTACGTCCGCAAGTCATTTCAGTTGAGAACATACCTGACAGGTTTCTTTTTCATGATGATGGGACTGCTTACGGTCATGTTTATGGCTGCCACATACGGTGAAAAAGAGCTGGGATTCAAGGAGGATGTACTGATTCCCACCGTTTTGCTCATCCAGCTGGTAGGTATGCTGGGAGCCTGGTTATTTGCCCGACTGTCCGCCAGAATCGGCAACCTGAAGGCCCTGATTCTCGCCGTGGGTGCCTGGATCCTGATCTGTTTTGGTGCTTATTTTATAATGCATGTGGTTGGTTTTCTGATAGCTGCTTTCTGTATAGGCTTAGTCATGGGCGGGGCGCAGGCACTGGCACGCAGTACGTATTCAAAGATGCTTCCCGATACAACCGATCACACTTCGTTCTTCAGTTTTTATGATGTAATGGAGAAGCTGGCCACAGTGATGGGTACTTTCAGTTTTGGTGTCATCGAAGCTTTGACAGGTTCCATGCGTTTCTCGGTACTGGCAGTTGGGATTTTTTTTCTGATAGGGATCGTGTTTCTGTTGCTCCTGTTGATCAGGAAGCACCAGGAAAAAGTGCTCATCAAGGTGAGATAATCTTGGAATGAACACAATGTTCATGTATATTTAATCTGTTAATTTCTTTGTTCTAACTTAAAAATCAAATCCTATGAAAAGATTGACTTTTGTTGTGACAGTTGCCTTAGCATTCAGTACGGTTGCGTCATTTGCCCAGACCGAACAGGGCAAGTGGTTTCTGCAGGGCTCCAGCAACTTGAATTTTCAGATAGGAAAGGAAAAATACAAGCAGGGTGGAGACTCGCACGTATCGGACAACTATTTTACCTTTAACTTCACTCCCATGGCAGGGTATACGATCATCGACAACCTGCCGGTAGGGTTGTTTGTTGATTTTGCCAGTTCGAAGTATACGGATCCTGATGACAAGGATGATTTTTACCGGTCCACTGAATTTACAGTAGGCCCGTTTGTGCGGTATTACATTCTGGATTTGGATGGTTTCAAGCCTCTTGTTGAGGCGGCTGTCGGCATTGGTTCCCACTCGGATGCCTATGGCCCTGAAGATGATGACAAGGACAGCGGTGCTTTGCTTGAATACTGGCTGGGTGTGGGAGGCACTTATTTCCTGAACAACCACGTCGGGATCGACCTGGGCATTGGGTATGGCAACGAATCGTACAAGTATAAAGCAGAGGGAGACAGCGATGAGGATTACAAATATGTTTATGGCGGTATCTATTTTAACCTGGGTGTGGTGGTGATGCTGGGAGATTAATGACTGTCCCCGCTTTCGCGGGGATGACTGTCCCCGCTTTCGCGGGGATGACTGTCCCCGCTTTCGCGGGGATGACTGTCCCCGCTTTCGCGGGGATGACAGCCTGCTGGGATTGTCGATTGTCGATTGAGCGAATTTCGACGTTCGATATCGAATCTCGTTCAACCGGCAACCGCCCTATTATTGTACATTTGTATAAAAGTGGAGGACATGATTTTGAGAAACAAAACCCTTTATCTTTTATACATCGGTATAATCCTGATCTGCGTAAATACAAGCCTTCATGCTCAGCAGTTCTATTTTGGCGCCGACCTTTCCTATGTGAACGAGATGGAAGACTGCGGTGCCATTTACCTCGAAAATGGCTTTCCAGAGGATCCATACCAGCTCTTTGCGGATCATGACTGCAATCTGGTAAGGCTCCGGCTCTGGCACACACCTGACTGGTATGATAACCTGAACAGCGGGGTACGGTATTCAGATTTTCAGGATGTCAAAAAGAGCATTCACCGTGCCAGAGAAAGAGGCCTGCATGTTTTGCTGGATTTCCACCTGTCGGATAACTGGGCCGATCCTGGCAAGCAGCGTGTTCCGGATGCCTGGCTGGCTGTGGTGGATAATCTCCCGGTGCTGACAGATTCATTATACAATTATATATCGCATACGCTTCTCGACCTTGACCAGGAGGGGTTTTTACCTGAACTGGTACAGATCGGCAATGAAACTAACAAAGGGATCCTGCTTTCACCGGAAGACGATAATGCTGGATGGGTGCTGGACTGGGATCGTAACAGCCAGTTGTTCAACGCCGCTTTCCAGGCAGTCAGGGATGTGGAAACGCAGACCGGGAAAAGCATCCTGTCTGCCATTCATATCGCTGACCCTGCTGATGCTGCCTGGTTGGTTCCTGACTTCCTATCCCACGGCGTAACCGGCTTCGACATCATCGGGATCTCCTATTACTGGCAGTACCATAAGCCTGTGACCATTGCTCAGACAGGTGGCATCATCGCTAATCTGATCGCTGATTTTCCAGCCTACCGGGTGATGATCTTTGAAACTGGAGTTATTTGGACAACTCAGGGCACCGACAATGCGAACAATGTACTCAGTACCGTTGATCCGTCCTATACTCCTGCCAGTCCTGAGAACCAGAAGCAATGGATGATCGATCTGACACAGGAGGTGATCGACAGGGGCGGGAGCGGAGTGATCTACTGGGAGCCGGCCTGGGTGTCGTCCGATTGCTACACGCAGTGGGGAAAGGGGTCGCATTATGAGAACGCTGCTTTTTTTGATTTTGATAACCACCTGATCGACGATGGAGGAATCGGCTTTTTTCAGCACGATTATGAGAATCTTTCTGCCCGGAGTCCGATCGCGGTGGACCACGGGCTCGAAATTTCGTTTGACAGCAACCAGCGGAAGGTGGTTCTGAAATTCAGGAAAAGTGCCCCGGATGGAAGCTATACTGCGATGATCATTGATCAGGCGGGCAGAGGGATCTTTTCTAAGGTACTGGAAAAACATGGCGCCGTGCCATCGCAACAGACCGTTGATATTCCTGTCCTGTCTCCCGGATTCTATGTCATTGCTGTGTGGAAACAGAATACGATTGTTGCCAGGGAGAAGGTGATGATACAATAAGGTTGCTGGTTGCTTATTGAGCGATGTTCGATGTTCGAAAATTGACAATTGGGCAATTTTGAGCCAGATCCCCGCTTGCGCGGGGATGAGGTCCCCGCTTGCGCGGGGATGAGGTCCCCGCTTGCGTGGGGATGAGGTCCCCGCTTGCGCGGGGATGAGGTCCCTGCTTGCGCGGGGATGAGGCCCCCGCTTGCGCGGGGATGAGGTCCCCGCTTGCGTGGGGATGAGGCCCCCGCTTGCGCGGGGATGACGTATGTTGCGGGGAGAGAACGAGTGGGCGATAAAATTTGCAAGCAAATTTTATCGTCCACTCCCTTAAATCTCAGGATGTCGTCATCCCCGCGCAAGCGGGGATCTGCCAATGGAATTATCGATTGTCGATTGGACGATTTCCGGCGTTCGGCGTTCGAAATCGAAAACCGAAAATCGTGCAACCGACAATCGCCCCATCGCAAGGTTTATGGCACGATTTTTATTTCATAAACAACTCCCCGTTGGATTTTATGTTACATTAGCAAGAGTTTTAGTTACGCTCACTCAATGAGTAAATCGCTGCAATTATGAAAAATACTATTAAGCTGGTTATTTTGATCTGCCTGATGGCAATTTCAACCGGAGCCTCTGCCCAGATCGGCCTTGGAAAGAAAATCGCCGATAAAGTGAAGGACCGTACCGAGCAAAAGACAGATCAAGCCATCGACAAGGGACTTGACCAGATCGAAAAAGATATCGAAAATCCGCAGGGAGAGGAACAGCAAAAGCAGACCACTACCGAAAAGAAAGAACAGCAAAAACCCGCTGAACAACCTGCCCAGACCAAGACAGAGCCTGTCAGGACAGAAACTGCTCCCCAGGAACAGACTGCCCTGCAAACATACTCCAAATATGATTTCATACCTGGGGAAAAGGTGATCTGGTTTGAGGATTTCAGCCAGGATGCGGTGGGGGATTTTCCGGCTCTCTGGAACACAAATGGTTCAGCAGAAGTTGTGACCACGAATTTATTTCCGGGCAACTGGATGAAATTCGATGGAAGGGAAGCCATTTGGACAGATGCACTGCTCAACCTGCCCGATAACTACACACTGGAGTTCGATGTGATCCCTGTTAAAGATAAGGAAGGTCATGTGCCTGGATTTATGATGCGGTTGATGCAGGCTAAAAATGTAAAAGCGTGGGATGGAGGTACAGCCCCGGGAAATGGAGGGTTTCAGTTCCATACTGATTATGGCAGGCCTTTTTACAGCACGTGGCTGTATGGTACAGAATGCGAGCAGTTGAAAATAGATGGTCACAAGGATGATGAAATGTACAAACAAAAAGTTGACCAGAAATATCACATGGCCATTTGGGTACAGAAGTCCAGGCTTCGCTTATACCAGAATGAGTATAAAGTGTTTGATCTGCCAAAAGCTTTTCCGACAGGCTGTGTGAAGCCCGACAGGATCAGGTTTGAAAATGGTGCTGCCATGGTGACCAACATCCGCATCGCCGTCGGGGCACCGGATACACGCAACAAGCTGATCACCGAAGGCAAGCTGGTGACTTACGGCATCTATTTCGACGTAAACAAGGATATTGTGAAACCTGAGTCCTATGGCACACTGAAAGAAATTGCAGCGGCACTGACTGAAAATCCGGATGTACGCGTGAAGATCATTGGCCACACCGATTCCGATGGTGCAGATGCTGCTAACCTAGATCTTTCCAAACGCCGCGCTGCTTCGGTTAAAAATGAGCTGAGCAAAGGATTCGGAATAGATGCCTCACGTATGGAAACCGACGGCAAAGGGGAAACAGAACCCGTGGCTCCCAATGACACGCCTGCCAATAAGGCGCTGAATCGCAGGGTCGAGTTCCTCAAGCTGTAATGCTTGGATCCCCTCTTTCGCGGGGATGACGGTCAATTGATCAGGTAATCACTATTAGTCATCTTTGAGGCATCGCACACTGAATGCATCGACTTTATCGCACAGGAAACGGCTGATCCTGGCATCATTGTAATGCAGGTAGCGACTCCAGGCATTTATTTCGTTCTCCTGAGAGGATGACCAGAACGTACCGAGTGTATTCCTTTCTTCAAAGTCTCCGTCGTAGATGCTGCGGTAACCACCGGGCAGTCCTGTAAAGCCACTCGAATTTGTTGCCCCGGTGTTGGGATCGTCCCAATGGACGAATCCTGTCTCTTTCAGATTGCCTCCTGCATCCGAACCACACCAGCCGGTTTTGTTCCATTCCGGATCTCCTGCGGGAAATTCAGTGTCAACGGTTCCGGTAAGGATTTTCCACTCCGTGTCGGTGGGTATGTGCCAGTTTGGAGGACAGATGCCCTGCGTCCCTTCCTGGGTGACATAGTTCATGGCTTCAGGCCACTCATACAGTGCCCCGTAAACCATGCACTGGGCCGGATCATTGTTGTAGCAGTATTTCTCAATGGTATCGTTGTCGGTTTGCTGGTATCCCCCGGTTGTACTGTTCATGCGTATCCCAATGTTCAGGTTCTCAGCCATCCAGCATTGTGTACCGACCAGGACGGTGGCATAGGATTGACCATCACGGGAATCGGTCAATGGATCGCCGCAATTGAAAACAAAATTGACCTGTACAGTATCTACAGAACTTCCGCAATCATTGCTGATGGTCCAGGTAAGCACATAGGTGCTGTCAATTTGTCCCAGGAATCCACTTGCCGGATTCAGCGTATCCAGGATTGTGCCTCCGGTACCGTTGATCAGGAGCCATACTCCGGTACCATAGGCGGGTGTATTTCCCGTGAGGGTTGTGAATGTTCCCGGAACATCATTTTGATCAAGGCCGGCATCAGCCTGAGAGGGCGGTGGCCAGCAGCCTCTTATGCAGCGAATCGAATGACCCGGGTGTTCGTAACTGTAACTATACCGCAGTATGTTGCTGTGCTGGAAATCCAGTAATCGTAAAATGATGAATTCCATCTCTGTTCGGGTTGATGTCCAGAAATAGGCAGAACTGTCCATCTCATCAAAGAGCCCGGTGATCTGGTCCCTGATCCCTGCAGGCAGCGCCGTGAATCCATATTTATTGGTTGCACCTGTATTGGGTTCGCTCCAGAGGCCGGTCGTATCTTTCAGCTGTCCTCCGGCATCCAGCCCCCGCCACCAATCTTTATCCCATTCAGGATCTCCGAATGGGTACTGACTGTCGGCGTGGGCTTCGAGCACACTCCATTCGTGGTTGGTCGGAATATGCCAGCCGAGCGGACAAATGCCCTGAGTACCCTCTGCGACCACATATTGCATGGCCTCATCCCACTGATAAAGACCGCCATAGATTGAGCAAAGAGCGGTATCGTTGTTGTAACAGTACTTCTCGATGATTCCATTGTTCGATTGTTCGATTGTTCCGGGAACCAGCGTGCCAATATCCAGGTTTTCCTTCAACCAGCACTGGTTTCCAATCCTGACCGTGTTATAGGTTCGACCTGCGTAGGTTACTGTCGGAAGGCCCGGGCAGGGAAGGCCCGGGACCTCGGAAAAGCTGACAAAGACGGTATCCGTTGAACTTCCGCATATTGTGCTGATTGTCCAGGTCAACGCATATTCGTGAAATTCCAAACCCTGAAAACCGCTCACCGGGTTGAGCGTATCGGCCAGGATGCCTCCGGTGCCGCTGATTATTTTCCAAACACCAGTGCCACAGTCCGGAACGTTTCCCGACAGGGTTGTATAAGTATCCTGGAGATCAAGCTGGTCTGGTCCCGCATCGGACTGGGAAGGCTGAGGTTCGCAATCTTTCAGGCAGCGGACGGAGTAACCATTCGCCTTGCTGGTGTGTGTCCTGGTCAGGTCATCGCTTGTGTAGCTCATATAGCGGTCAAATCCATCCATGGCATCAAAAAATGAGGAGGACCATAGTATACCAAATTTTCCAAGGTCGGTGAAATTTCCTGTTGTATTCAGCCTGTACCCACCGGGAAGGCCCGTAAAACCACTTTCATTCGTGGCACCGGTATTTGGAGGATTCCAGTGTGTGGTGCCCACCTCTTTCATCGTTCCGCCTGCAACGTCCTGTCCTCCCAGAAAGTCGGCCAGTAGGACGAATTCCGCCTCTCGGGGGACATGCCATCCTGCGGGGCAGATACCCCGTGATCCTTCGGCACTCTGATAGTTCATCGCTTCTGACCATTGGTACAAGCCTCCGTACAGGTTGCAGTGAACGGGATCATTGTCATAACAGTACTTCTCAATGATGCCATTGTTCGATTGTTCGATTGTTCCGGTGGTCAACGTGCCGATACTCAGATTCTCCCTGAACCAGCACTGATCGCCTATCTGCACGGTTTCATAGATCTGTCCCCCGTACGAAACAGTAGGAATGCCCGGGCACGGAGCGCCCGGGGTTTCCATGATGATATTGACAATGCCGATGATGTCCAGAATATTGATGAGCCCATCCCCGTTTGCATCCGCTGCTTCCGGGTCGAAGGGATCCGGACTTTCACCCATGATATAGTTGACGGTCGTGATAATATCCAGTAAATTAACCTGTTCATCCCCGTTGGCATCCCCATAAAGGGTATAGATACATTCAGGAGGACTGGCCTTCGGTTCAAACAGGAATTCTGCCCTGGTACCTGAGTAGGTTGACCTTGAATGTGTTGCAGGAAGCCGGGTGGTATATGAGGCACCTACTACTGTCATAAGGGGAATGAGAAGTAGTGATTTTTTCATGGTTAAAATGATTTAGAAAATCAATGCCTAAAGATAGGAAAAATAGAAAAGCAATACAAAGGCAAGGTTCAACTTAATTGTCAGGTTGATGCCAGACGGATTCCAGCTTTAAAGTCCGCAACCGACCTTCGAAAACTGCTCAGGCAAGCTGTTGCCTTCTCAGTTGTTCCTTATGCAGCGGAGAGAGAATCCGTTATCCTTGCTCAGTATGGGTAAGTAGGAGTTGGGATAGTCGTAGTTCAGGAACAGATATCCTGCGTCGTTTTCATCAATCTGTGAGGATGCCCAATAATAGCAATCATAGCCTATGCCATAGAAATATCCCAGGCTGTTGCTGCGGTCACCTGCAGGAAAAGCAGTGAATCCGCTTTCATTGGTTGCACCCTCGTTGGGCGACTTCCACAGGCCTGATCCCTCCTCCAGGTTGCCAGTTGACTTGAGCTTTCCACCGGCAACAGATGAACCTCCCAGGTGGGTGATCAAATCGTTCCATTCCTGCACAGTGGGTATGTGCCATCCATCCGGGCAGATTCCCTGTGCACCTTCGGATGTCGCGTATTGCATCGCTTCGGGCCATTCATAAAGTCCTCCGTATACGTTGCAATTCTCGGGAAGGTTATTGTAGCAATATTTCTCGATGATGCCGTTGTTTGCCTGCTGAAATCCGCTTACAGTACTGTTGATCCAGCTGCCCACGTTGAGGTTCTCCTTGAGCCAGCATTGGGTACCGATCTGTACCGTATGATAGGTCTGTCCTGCATAGTTCACAACCGGGATGCCCTGACAGGATTGGATTGCTGAAAAACCAATGATGACTTCATCTTCTGAACTGCCACAAGGAGTGGATATGGTCCATTTAAGCTGGTAGGTTGTACCTGCCGTGCCATGAACTGCACTCGACGGGTTCAATGGATCATCGATCGATCCTCCGTTTCCGCTCACCACTGTCCATATGCCCGTGCCATTTACAGGCACATTTCCTGCCAGGATCGCGGTTGTATCGGTCAGGTTGAGCTGATCAGGGCCGGCATTGGCCGCTGTGGGCAAAGGCGTGCAATTGCCGCAGATCTCGTACCATCTTTCGTTGACATAATAATTCAGGCAGTTCGTGGTCAGGTTGTTGATCGTCATCCCGCTCACCGGGTTCTGGATGGCATCGCGTTGCTGAGTCGTCATGCTGGGAAGGCTGGCCGCAGAAGTGGATTGCAGCGCATAAGGAACGGCCAGCAATTGAGTGATTCCCATGTTGGTATAATTCGAACCACCTTCAGGATCCACCTCCGTTTTCAGAAAGTACGTCCCGGATGTCCAGTCGATCTGACTAAAATCACCTGTTTCAGCCGTACCCGTTCCGATGGCAGGATTGACCTGCCCGAAATTGTTCGTAGTACAGGTATGGGTTTCACTGTAGACGGTATTCCCATCGGCTGATCCCAGTAAAATGCTCATCCTCATCTGAACCTGCTGATCCTGGATCAGCACTCCGGAGGATTCGCGAAGGACAGCCTGGTAATTAAAGGCCTGCGGTACCTGGGCAGCAATGGTAAAGGAAATGATGGACAGGCTAACGAACAGAAGAAGTCTTTTCATAAATCAGGTAATGAATGGGTCGGCAAAATTAGGAAAACAAATTGAATTGGAGGCATTACAGGGCTGATTGTTTACTTTTGCTTATGCTACTATCATAAATGACCGTTGTTCAACTTAAATTTTCCTTCATTTTCAGTTGAAAGGTTCCGATGATGGTTTAATGCATCCAACCCAATCTTGGTTCCACAGCCATAGTGTCCGGCAACGATCTGACCTGTACAGCCACCATTGCCCTGGACAAGAATATTGAACATTTTGCTGCTGTGTTGCAGGGGAAGCTCTTCCTGCAACTACCGTGCGACACCCGGCGGTGTTCAACAACTTTAACCAGAATTTCCGCGATTTCGTTGCTTACGCAAACATACTGCATCGCAAAGGAAAAGCCGATCTCGCCGTCCTGACCGGTGACATTGTTGATTATATTGAACCTGGCCGCAACTTCGATCACTTTGATTCGGACAACCTTGTCCATCCGACGGACAACTTCCAGCTATTGCAGCAGCTGGTCACAGGGTGGCCTGTATCCTCGGGCGTGACTGCGGGTGAGGAACTTGAAATACCATATCGTAGTGTTGGGAAGGCACCGGATCCTCTGCATGGATACGGGCCACGATGCCGGTACCGATTGAAAAGCTGAACATTTGCTGATTTTTTATCTTGCCGGACTGTGGTCAAAAATGAACAGGCAGTGTAAGATAAGTGAACACCTGATGCCCGGGGATTTTTCTGAAAGATTTATTCAATTAATTGATAATGAATTATTTGATTCACATGGCATGATTCGTGGAGATTTTTATGATTAATAAATTTTAACCTCCTCTTCATGATTTCCCTGAAGAACATTCACAAATCGTATGTTACGGGGACCAATTCGCTTCATGTGCTGAAAGGTATCGATCTGGAAGTTAGGGAAGGTGAGCTGGTTGCCATCATGGGCTCATCCGGATCCGGCAAATCAACCCTGCTGAACATCATCGGGATGCTCGACACCTATGATGAAGGGGACTACCGGCTGGAAGGGCAACTGATCAGGAACATGAGCGAAAAGAAAGTGGCCCGTTTCCGTAACAGTCATATCGGATTTGTCTTTCAGTCGTTCAATCTCATTTCATTCAAGAATGCACTGGAGAACGTGGCACTACCACTTTACTACCGGAACGTAAGCCGCAAAAAGCGTAACCAGGTGGCCATGAAGCTGCTGGAAAAAATGGGGCTCGCGGAATGGGCAGAGCACATGCCCAATGAGCTCTCCGGCGGACAGCAGCAGCGCATTGCCATCGCGCGTGCACTGGTCTCCAAACCGAAAGTGATCCTGGCCGATGAGCCGACAGGGGCACTTGATTCGAACACATCCTTTGAGGTGATGGATCTTTTTAATGAGATCAACCAGTCGGGAATCACGATCCTGATCGTCACGCACGAAAATGACATTGCACACCGGACCGGCAGGATCATCCGGCTTCACGACGGGAACATCGTGACCGATGAAGTGAACGGTGTACGCCAACATCAGTCCATTTTCCAGTCTTTAATTTCCTGATCCATGTTTGATGCAGACAAATGGCAGGAGATCTTCAGCACGATCAGCAGGAACAAACTCCGTACATTCCTGACAGGCTTCAGTGTTGCCTGGGGAATCTTCATGCTGATCATTCTGCTGGGTTCCGGTCAGGGACTGGAGAACGGGGTGAAGGAACAGTTCAGGGATGATGCCACCAACAGCATCTGGGTCAATCAGGGAACCACCTCCATGGCCTATAAGGGGCTGAAGCCGGGAAGGAACATTCAGTTTGCCAACGAAGATCATTCCATCATCCGGGATTTGCCCTATGTGGAGCACGCTGCCGGACGGTTTAACATCTGGGAAAATACGACCGTCAGTTATAAAAACCGGTATGCAACCTATGACATCATTGCGACCCACCCTGATTATGCCTACCTGGAAAAGCTGGAGGTGAAAGTTGGGAGATATCTGAATGAGCTTGATATAAAAGAGTTCCGCAAATCCGTGGCCCTGGGTGAGGTGGTGGAACGGGAACTTTTCAAAGGGGAGCCGGCAGTGGATCAGTATATCATGGTGGCCGGCATCCCGTTCAAGGTGGTGGGTGTATTTACTGATCCAGGAGGTGATCGGGATCTTAACCGTGTTTATATTCCCATTTCCACGGCACAGCGTGTTTTCAACAGGGGAAACAAGATCAACCAGATCTCGCTGACCGTCAGCGATGTGACCATTGAACAGAGTAAGCAAACCGTGGAAACCATCCGCAGGGAGCTGAGCAAGCGTCATACGATTCATCCGGACGATAAACGGGCTTTGTTCATCTGGAACACCCTGGAGGAATACAAAAAATTTCTCAGCCTGTTTGCCGGCATACGGATGTTCATCTGGATCATCGGCATCGGCACCCTGATTGCGGGCATTGTTGGCGTGAGCAACATCATGATCGTGGTGGTGAATGAGCGCACAAAGGAAGTCGGCATCCGGAAGTCACTCGGGGCAACGCCCGGTTCCATCATCGGGCTGATCCTCCAGGAGTCGATTCTGATCACGGCATTTGCAGGGTATTTTGGGCTCATTGCCGGTGTTGGACTGCTGGAGATCGTTTCTCCCTATTTTGCGGACGGTGATAATTTTTTCAGGAATCCGGAGGTCGATTTAAGGGTGGCCCTGGTGGCAACCGGGATCCTGGTGCTGGCCGGTGCCCTGGCGGGCCTGATCCCTGCACGTAAGGCAGCGGCCATCAAGCCCATTGAAGCATTAAGGAATGAATAATCAACCAGGTGTTTATTTATGTTCGACGCAGACCGCTGGAATGAGATCTTTTACACCCTGAAGAAGAACAAACTTCGTACGTTCTTTACAGCGTTCGGAGTCTTCTGGGGAATCTTCATGCTGGTCATCATGATGGGCAGCGGTAACGGATTGCGGAATGCTATCCTGGCCGACTTCGGCAATATGGCCACCAACAGCGTCTTTATGTGGACCCAACGGACGACCATGCCGTATAAGGGATTTCAGCGGGGCCGGTATTTCAATTTCAGGAACAACGATACCCGGGCGTTGAAAGAAAAGATTCCTGAAATCGATCTGGTTGCACCACGCATCCAGGCCTGGGGAGGGGGAGGGGCCAACAATGTCATCCGGAACGACCGGACATCCTCATTCACCATCTTCGGCGACTATCCTGAAATACAACGCATAGATCCCCTTAACCTGCTCGAGGGGCGGTTCATCAATCATCTGGATATTGACCAGCGCCGGAAAGTGGCCGTGATCGGTGCAAAAGTCAAAAATGACCTGTTTGAACCCGGTGAAGATCCCATTGGTGAGTACCTGAAGATCCAGGGAGTTTATTTCCAGGTTGTGGGCGTGTTTGAATCCAAAAAATCGGACCAGCAGGCTGAACGGGAGAACCAGGTCATCTTTTTACCCTTCACATCCCTGCAACAGACATACAATTATGGTGACATCGTGGGATGGTACGCTTTTACTTCCCATCGCGATGTTCCGGCTTCCGTTGTTGAAGCCAAAGCCAAGAAATTGCTGGCAGAGCGGCACGGCATTCACCCGGAAGACCAGCGGGCCATCGGATCGTTCAACCTTGAAAAGGAATTCAACAAGATGACAGGACTGTTCACCGGGATACACATTCTGATCTGGATCGTCGGAGCCGGGACACTGTTTGCCGGTGTGGTCGGCGTTTCGAACATCATGCTCATTGTGGTGCGGGAACGAACGAAAGAGATTGGCATCCAGCGTGCTATCGGCGCTACGCCCTGGAACATCATGATCCAGGTAATCATCGAATCCGTGATCCTGACAACGGCAGCGGGCTATATTGGCCTCGTGGTGGGGGTTGGCATCCTCGAGGGGGTGAACGTTGCAATGGCAAAAACAGGGACCAGCAGCAACATGTTCAGGAATCCGGAGATTGATTTCCAGATGGCGATGGTTGCCCTGGCCATCCTCGTTTTATCCGGAGTGATCGCCGGATTGATACCGGCACGGCGCGCAGTCAGTATTAAACCCATTGATGCAATTCGCTTTGAATATTAAAATCACTGTCATACCATGAAAAAAGTACTGAAAATAGCACTTCTTGTGATCCTCCTGTCCGCTTTCATCGGGACCATCTGGTTTCTTTACAACAAGTCCAGGGCAGAAACCGTCGTATATGAGACTGCGAAGCCCTTTGTGACCAACATCATCAAAAAGACGGTGGCCACAGGCTCGGTGGTGCCCAGGAATGAGATTGTCATCAAGCCAAAGGTATCCGGAATCATTGATGAGATTTATATTGAGGCAGGAGAATACGTCAAGACTGGTGATGTCATCGCCCGGATCAGGATCATTCCCAACATGGTCAGTTTGAACAGTGCTGAATCGAGGCTGACCAGAGCGAAGATTACGCTGGACAATGCAAAGAGGAATTATGATCGCCAGAAGCAACTTTTCGATCAGCAGGTGATCTCGAAAAATGATTTTGAGCGTTTTGAGCTGGATTACATGAATGCCATGGAGGAGCTGGAGAGCGCCGAAAACAACCTGCAGCTGATCCGTGACGGGCAGACCAGGGATTCCAACAGGGAATCCAATACGCTCGTGCGGTCAACCATTTCGGGTATGGTGCTCGATGTGCCGGTGGAAGTGGGAAGTTCGGTCATTGAAAGCAATACGTTCAATGATGGTACGGCTATCGCCACGGTGGCGGATATGGGTGAGATGATCTTCAAGGGTAACATTGACGAAACCGAAGTGGGCAAGATCAGCGAGGGGATGAAGCTGATCCTGACCATTGGAGCCATTGACCAGCATAACTTTAATGCCGTGCTGGAACATATTTCACCCAAAGGGGTGGAGGAAAACGGCGCCATTCAGTTTGAGATCCGGGCGGCAGTGGAGCTCAGTGAAGCCGCATTTATCCGGGCGGGATACAGTGCCAATGCCGACATCGTTCTCGACCGAAAGGACAGTGTTTTGGCCATCCAGGAAAGCCTCCTGCAATTTGACCGGGACACTGCTTTTGTGGAGGTGGAGACCGGACCTCAGAAATTTGAACGAAGAAACATTAAAACCGGCCTTTCCGACGGGATCAACATTGAGATCCTGGATGGCCTGTCGAAAGACGATCAGATCAAAATGAACAATGGCACCTCGGGCAGTTCGGCCAAATAAGGTTATAGGGTAGCTATTTTGAAAAATTTTTATCCACAAGTGTGACTTTCTTTGATTAAGTCCCGTCATTTTTTTAATAGCTCGTCCGTGCGCACTGTTCAGTTACCTTGTCCATATCATTCGTGATTTCCAGAAGGACCAGCTGAACAACCTAAACTATTTTTCCCTCGATATCCTTGAAAAACATGGCCTTACGTCTGATGACCTGAAAAAAGCCGCACAGCAGACCAGTATCCCTGTGGCATTCAGGGAAGTGATCCGGGAGTTTAGAAGTAAAAGAGAGTAACCATTGACCCCGGCAGGGATCCTGCCGTAGCTATCAACATAAGCCGTCAAGTAATGAAAGTTGATTATTAAGGATTACGCTGATAGACCGAAGGAAAGTCTCAGGGGGATGTGCTGATTTGTTATAAGTCGTTCAGGTTCAATTCACTGGTTTTACATTGATGGCCACCGGACCTTTCTCATCCTGCTTAACGTCGAAGGTAACAACCTGATCGGGCTGCAGCTGATCAGTTCCACCCACGATACTTGTGCGGTGAACAAATACATCTCCGCCCTCTTCCGATTCAATAAAGCCGAAACCTTTGGCTTCATTGTACCATTTTACTTTTCCTTTTGCCATGATTTGTAGATTTTAGGATGTGATTTAAAGTTTGCACTGAACCGGTTTCCATAAGAATGAAGATCTTTCCCGTTCAAAGGGAAATCACCGTCAATACAATTCATTTGTTCTGATTTCGATGGATTTAAAAAAAAGAGCAGGACTATACTATAAGTGACGGTTTACTAGCAAGTGAGAGCACTGTTTCTTAAATCTGAAAATTTTAGCAAAGATAAACATTTTCCTGAATCAACTCAGGAAAAAAAGCATTGTTAAGGCGAATGGATCCGACAAACCTGTTTTACCCCGTGTATGATGAGGGGTGTCAGAGATCATGGATGATCGCTTGATGGACCATTGCGCAATCCGCAGTGTTGGGGATCAGTGCCCGACATACAGCTTTGCTCCGACACAGGTTCCTCCTCCGTCACCGTAGAGGTCCTCGAAATATAGCAGCCATTGACCTCCGGAAGTCTCTCCGTCAAAGGCATCGGTGGTGAAGGTGAAGTCGTTCGTGCAGCCATTATCAGCAAATCCCTGCCAGATCTGCACAGTGGTGCCGGCAGGTGATTTCAGGAACAGATAAACCTCATCCGGCCATTCATCGGAGCAGATCTGTGCAGCGGTGACCAGGATACAACTAACCACGATATTTTCATTGGTGGGCACTGAAATATCTGCCCAGCCGATGTCGGTCCAGGAGTCATATTCGTACGCATATGGATCGGTGAGATCCTCATAGGTATATTCATTGATTTCGTTCGTGCAGCTGCTGAAGTAAATGCTCACCCGGTCTGTTGAGCTACCGCAGATGGTAGTGATCGTCCAGGAAAGGACATAGAAAACATCTGCCTGGCCCTGGAAGGTACTGAACGGATTAGCTGGGTTTGAAATGATTCCCCCGTATCCCTCAACGATTTCCCATTCCCCTAAGCCGAAGATGGGTATATTCCCTTGAAGTGCAGTGGAAGTCACGCCCATGAGGATCTGGTCGGGTCCGGCATTGGCCTGGGTGGGCTGGGGGGTGCAGTCGCGGATGCAGCGGATTCCTGATCCGCCTTCTTTGTACCAGTCAGAGCGGTACACTTCTGCACCGTCATTGAACAGCCCCCTGTAATAGGCGTAATCCGAATCATATTGCGTTGATGTCCAATACTCGCCATAATATCCCAAATCAACGAAAATGCCATCCCAGTGATCCTGGTAACCGGATGGAAGCGCCGTGAATCCGCTGAAGTTGGTGGCGGCAGTGTTGGGTTCGTGCCAGAGGCCCGTTCCCTGTTCAATAGTGCCCGTGGCTTTCATGGCACCCCCGGCAACTGCTTCTCCCCCCAGATAATCCGTGAGCTCTGTAAATTCTCCGTCGGTAGGAAAGTGCCAGCCATAGGAACAGACGCCCTGCACTCCCTCGGCAGTCTGGTACTGCATGGCTTCATACCATTCGTACAGTCCGCCGTAGGTGTCGCAGTTGGCCGGATTATTGTCGTAGCAAAATTTTTCAATCACCTGGTTGTCGGTTTGCAGTTGTCCGCCGTCATTGCTGTAGATCATTGTGCCGGTGTTCAGGTTTTGGGCCATCCAGCATTGATCACCGATCTGCACCGTGGCGTAGAATTGTCCGTCGCGGCAATCTTCCAGCAGATCCCCGCAGGTGAATGTTCCTTCCTGGGCGAAGCTGATTGCCACCAGGTCGGAGGATGTTCCGCAGACCGTGGTGATGGACCAGGAAAGGGTATAGATCGTGCAGGGTTGTCCCTGGAATCCGCTGGTGGGGTTGGTGGGATCGGCCAGGGTCCCTCCATCACCGCTGATGATCTGCCACATCCCTGTACCTTCAACAGGGGTGTTGCCTGCCAGGGAGGTAGAAGTTCCGGGCAATCCATGCTGATCAGGTCCGGCATTTGCCGGTGTGGGGCTGGGTGAGCAACTTTTGATGCACCTTATGGCCGAACCACCATTCTTGTCATAGTCCGAGTGATCCAGGTCAGCCCAATCGTTTTCCAGGGCACGGTACCAGGCGTTGTCAGCATCGTACTGCGAGGAGGTCCAGTAGTCGCCGTAGTATCCCAGCGACCAGGTGCTGCCGTCGCCAGCGTCGCGGTAACCATGTGGCAGGCCCGTAAAACCGCTGGAATTGGTAGCTCCCACGTTGGGCTCGTACCACAGCCCTGTCCCATCCTCTATTGTTCCGGTGGATTTCATTTTTCCTCCGGCCACAGCTTCTCCGCCTAATTCATTGGCAAGCATATCATACTCCCCTTCGGTGGGGATGTGCCACCCAACCGGGCAAATGCCCTGCGCTCCAGGCGTTGTCAGGTACTGCATGGCTTCGTTCCACTCATACAGTCCTCCGTAGGTAATACAATTGGCCGGATCATCATCGTAGCAGTACTTTTCGATCATCTGGTTGTTGGTTTGCAACTGACCTCCTGAAGTGCTGGCGATCATTGTTCCTACATTCAGGTTTTCGGCCATCCAGCACATAAAATCGATCGGGACGGTGGCGTAGGATTGCCCGTCGCGTTCATCGACCAGCGGATCGCCGCAGGAGAATCCCCCTCCGGAAATAAAGCTGATCACCACCTGGTCGGACGAACTTCCGCATGCGGTGGTGATCGTCCACGACAACGTATATTCACTCCCTGCTGCACCCTGGAACTGGCTGGAGGGGCTTGAAGGGTCATTGATCGTGCCGCCTGTTCCATTCAGCACCTCCCACAGACCTGTGCCATATTCAGGGGTGTTGCCTGCTAACATAACAGAAGTGCCTTGGATATCAAGCTGGTCAGGTCCTGCATCCGACTGTGTGGGTTCAGGCCAGCAGCCCTTGATACAGCGTACGGAATATCCACTCCATTCGTTATCAAAAGAGTTGTCGACACGGTACAGGGTGGCATCGTCGGTGGCAAGATACCGAAGCCACGCGCTGTTTGTACCTGACTGTGTGGATGACCAAAAGAAACCATAGGTTCCGAGGAGGCCAAAATCGACACCGCCAGCATCCCGGTATCCCCCTGGAAACCCCGTGAATCCACTTTCATTGGTTGCACCTGCATTGGGAGTGTGCCACAGGCCCGTGCCCGCTTCAATCGTGCCGGTGGATTTCATTTTTCCGCCGGCAACTGCTGAGCCTCCTAAAAACACATTCAGATTAGACCATTCACCATCTGATGGGAGATGCCACCCGGGAGGACAAATACCCTGAGCCCCTTCATCGGAAACATACTGCATTGCTTCCGGCCATTCGTATAAACCGCCATATATTGCGCAGTTCTCCTCATTGTTTCCGAAACAGTACTTTTCAATGATGCCATTGTCTTGTTGCTGATACCCAGCTGAGGTGCTGTTGATCATCGTGCCCACGTTCAGGTTCTCCCTGAGCCAGCACTGGTCACCGATCTGGACCGTACTATAGGTCTGACCTTCATAGAGAACCGGTGCAACACAGCTGCAGGGAATACCCGGCACCTGCATGATGATATTCACCATTGAAATGATATCCAATACGTTGATCCATCCATCAGCATTCACATCAGCGACGTCCTCGTTGAATGGATGAGGATCGTTTCCCATGATATAGTTCACCATAAAAATGATATCCAGCACATTGACTACCCCATCTTCGTTAACATCTGCGCACAACACTTCACTTTCCTCCGGAGGGGATGGAACGTCAGGTGTTAAAAAAGAATATTCCGTGAATTCAGCTGATGGAATTGCATCAGATAATGCGGCCCTGTTCTGGCCGGGTAAAATCAGGATAGCCATCATCAATAGGATGGCGCCAGGCAGATGTCGGTTCATGATTTTTGCATTAGGGTTAAGAAACGAAATTTCGCGTCGAATATAATGAATTAACCAATTACGGACAAGTAATATTTATAGAATTATTTGAGGGTTCATAAATTGTCCCATAGGGATTATCGATTGCCGATTGCCGATTGCCGATTGCCGTGGTATCCAATGCTCATTTACGATCAATCATTGTTAAGGAACCAGACACTTGCTAAGGGGTTACTATCAGTAATTTTATTTATAACTAATTTATAATCAATACATTATTATAGATGGCATGATGTGTGCGAACTTTTTCGGTCATAACCTGTCAGGCCTTTGCAATGCAGTCGTCCAGCTGGGAGGAGGTACGGCTTCTTTTGTCTCACCTGAAGGATTACTGTTGACAAACCATCATGTTGCCTACACGGCTCTTCAGCGGGCATCGAGTGTCAGCAGCAATTACCTTGCGGATGGATTCCTGGCCGCGAATCGAACGGATGAAATCCAGGCTCCCGGTTACCGTGCACTGTTGCTGACGGAGATGAGGGATGTCACGGCAGAAGTAAGTGCTGCAGGCAAAGGCATTGCTGATCCTGTGGAAAGGGATCAGGCCATCAACCGGGAGATCGCCGGTATGACCGATAAACTTGAAAAAGGGAAAGAAGATGTGCGCGCCTTGGTATCGGAGCTGTACAATGGGAAACAGTACATGCTTTATGTTTATAAACAGTTCAAAGATATCCGGATTGTTTATTCACCTCCTCTTTCAATTGGAAAATACGGCGGAGAGACCGACAACTGGATGTGGCCGCGCCATACAGGCGATTTCTCATTCCTGCGCGTTTATGTCGCCCCTGACGGCACGGGCAGGGAATACAGTGCTGAAAACGTTCCTTACCAGCCAAAAGTATGGTTCAAAGTGGCAAACGATGACCTGAAGGACGGCGATTTTAATTTCATTATCGGATTTCCCAGATTTACCACGCGTTACCGATCTTCCAACTCCGTAGCGTGGAATTTCAAATACAATTATCCATCCACCATTCAACAATACACAGAGGTCATCGGCATACTTGATGAGAAAACGAAAAATGATCCTGCAGGAAAACTGAAGGTGGCAAGCCTGAGGGCTGGCCTGTCAAATGTTTTGAAAAACTACGAGGGAAAGGTGGCGGGATTTGAGAAAACGGACTTCCTTCAGAAAAAGCTGGATTTCGAGAATGCGTTTTTAAAATGGGCCAACAGTGATCCGGAAACCAGGAATAAATATGGCACTATCATCGACAAGGAGAAGGATCAGTATCTTATTCTTGAGAAAACAAGAGAACGTGACGATGTTTTCGGAACCATTCAGGGTCTTTCTGGCATACAGTTGGGCGTGGCGGCAACCATTTACCTGCTTGTCAAAGAACTGGAAAAACCTGAAAGTGAGCGACAACCCGGACTGGATGAAAGCGCAATCCAGGAATCCATCAACAACCTGCAGTACACTTATATGAACTATTATGAACCTGTGGATAAGGAGTTGCTGCTGCGTGTATTGAAGAAGGCCATGGCGTTGCCGCCGGGATAGCGAATAGCAGGGCTTGATCATCTATTCAATGACCGGTCGAAAACGCTGGAGCAGTTCGTGGATGAAGCATACAAATCATCGCGGCTGAACGACCTGGGGTACGCGCGAAGCCTCTTCGGAAAATCATCCGCAGAACTGGAGGCGCTGGATGATCCCTTTATCGACCTGGTTGCGAATCTCTACTCGCTTTCCAAAGAGATCAGCAGGGCCAATGAGTCGTTTGCCGCCAACGTCACCAGCATCCGGAAGGAATACATCGATGCCCTGTACGAATGGAAAGGCAGCACCCTTTATCCGGATGCCGACGGCACCATGCGGTTCACCTGGGGACCTGATCAGTGACTGGCAGTACGACTACGAGCTACAGCGTGCCATAACGGCGGATATCCGCTATGTGCTTTTTGTGACCGAGAAATTCGGCCATGCAGGATTCATCCTGGACGAGATGGGTTTCGCGCATTAGGCCCTTTAAATGCATGTTGTCATCTCCAGGCGGTATCTCACTCTCTGATAAACTTTTTCAGTGTGGTTTGGCTCCCATCGTCTGCACCTATGTAGTAGATGCCTTTCAGGTAGCTGTTCAGGTTCAGCGATGTCCTGTCCGTCGTCACATTGAAATCATCGATGACCTGTCCAAAGGCATTAGTTACTTTGATATTGACCTTTTCACCATGGCCTGACAGTACGATGTTCAGCATGTCGGAGGCAGGATTGGGGTATAGTTCAAGCATAAGCTTGTTTTGCATGGTTGCAGAGACCGGTCCGCTGGCAAAGCTCATGGTATAGTCTTCCACTTCGCCGTTGGTGAAAACCTCACAAGACGTGGGGGAGCCTCCAGTCTTTTCCGTGACCCTCAATCTTGTCTGTCCCGAGGCAGTGGCTGGCATGGTGATCGTTCCTGTGGCGTTGCCTTTTTTGTTGTTTGCGGCAAAGACCTGTTCGCCTGAATCATCAAAATCTCCATCTGCATTGAAATCGATCCAGATCCTCCAGAAATTCCGCTGGGAAGTTGTAAAGGGAGGCAGTGTAAAACTGTATGCTGAGCCCGGGCTCAGGTTTACCGTCAGACCGGTGAAATCAGAATACAACGAGGCACCTGATGGATTGGAGAATGAGCCAACTACCACGTTTTTAATCCATTCCACGGCATTGCTTGTACTGTGCGATTCACAGTAACTCCCTGCCGGAACCACGGTGATGTGCCGGTCGACAGTTTTGGAATCCGGTGTACCTCCGTTATATGTCCACGACCACGAGGTCGGATTGTTTGTCTGGGATACGGCCACCAGTTCATAGAACGGGCCGGAAGGCTAGTTGGGCAACGCAAACTGCGAGGCGATCCAACGGTCGGCATACTGATCATACAGCACGATCGGATCACCGTCGTTAGTGCCGCTCCAGGGGCCAGTGAATCCATTCCATAGCGTACTGTTTAACGCTGGTCCACATAACCGGGGGGAATAGGAGCCAGGTCGCTCAGTTTTGGGGAAATGTCAAATCCTATCGGCGTAATGACTTTTTCAGGAGACACTGTTTGGGATAACAGGCTGCCCGACCAAAGAAGAAGCATAACGCATAGCGCTGAGGTGTAAAATGTTGCGTATATCACATAATGGTTTAATGATTATTCAGTGACCGAAAATACAATGTAAGAGGGTGGAGGACAAATATAAAATAAAATGAAGAAAAAATAGCCTGATGAAAATTTATCATTTTATATGATTTGACCTTTACACTCAGCAGGAGTGTTAATAAAAAACGTATAGCTTGCAGTATGCAGCCTTTTTTAGTACTTTCGTCCTTCAATCCAAACTTATCACATCATGAAAACACTAGTTCGATTTGCATGTGTTGCATTGTTCCTCCTGACCACCACCTCTCTGTTCGCCCAGGAATGGACTACGGCGCAGAAGGAGGTATGGCAGGTAGTCGAAAACTACTGGGATAACCTGAAAGCCGGCCACGTTGATCCGTCACCTATCCCATTCCACGAAAAATACCAGGGATGGTCCACAACGGAACCGCTGCCGATCAACAAAGACCAGGCGATACAGATGTTCCAGCCCCTGAAGGATACCTGGAAGATCATGGACTGCATGATCAATCCCGCACGGATCGCGGTGGTGGAAAATGCAGCAGTGGTGCACTATTATTTTCACTTCACGCTGTCCATAACGGCCGGGGCAGAGAAGACCGTGACGAACATGCGCGGCAAGTACACGGAGTTCTACGTCAGGGAGAACGGCAAATGGATGTGCCTTGGGGATATGACGGTGTATGAAGAGGAATAGAGGAGAGAGGAGAGAGGAGAGAGGAGAGAGGAGAAATAAAGCAAAGCTTTAAAAGGTTTGTAGCTTGCAGCTTGTAACTTGTAACTTGCAGCTTGCAGCTTTTTTAGAAGATAATGGTCTTTTTTACCACTTTGCGTTCTCCAGGAAACCAGACCTCTATATTGTACGATCCAAACGGAAGGTCTGCCTTGTTCATACGAATCGTTTTCTCCTGGGGCGGATCGAATATTTTAATATGATCAAATGCTGGGCACGGAATAAAATCTTTATTTGCACAAACCAGCATACCATGGCCCGTACAATCACCATTATTTTTCTTGCTGGATTTATTATTCTTGGAGGATGTGGTTCTCCAGGTAAAAAGGCCATACGTTCCCAAGTAAAAGTCATCAGGGAATCGCATGGTGACCAGGTCATTACGGATGCAGCAGTCGCTCAGATATGGCAGGAGCTTCTGAACGAGTTTCCTGAGAGCCGTTACTCCCGCAGTTATACCCAGGAGGAGCTGAAGGTCAAACTGCCGTATGCAATTCGCCAGGGGGAGTCGCTTCTTATCGCTTTTGCACCGGATACGGTTTTTAGTCACGGGAGCGCATGGGACTGGACGACACACTTCAGGGAGCTGGCAGGACACAGGGCCAGACTGGAATACATGTCGCCTGAGATCTACACCCTGCAGGCAGAGAAATTTTACTTTTCTCAGAATGAGACTCAAATGACACGGGCGGTCACTGTCGGCGCGTTGGGAACAGGTTCATACGCGTGGTGGTGCAGGGGTGATTTCAGCGGAGGCCGGGTAGAATTGCATTTCGGTCGCGATTCTGTGGTCGCCTTCACGGTGCTGTACGACCTTTCCGAGCCCTACCTGCCACCTGACCAGCTGCCACCACCCCCGACACGGTGAAATTGCTCCGGGAAGGATACCGCATGGCAGAACTTGGTGAATGCCCTTTCTCGGAACTCGGCGCTTTCTTCGACCTGATCAAGAGGTGTACGCATCACCCTATGGAATTGAACAAGGATGGTGTCTGGGTTGAAGAGGAAACAGGCGAAACGTCGACATCGTACCGTGAACTGGCAGAGGACTGGGGGTGGCCGCTGAAAAATACCTATGTCTTCATACAGAGGCTGCAGGACGATGGGATCATTACGACCCGAACCACCGGGAATATGACGATGATCAGCCTGGTTTACTGAAAGCAGGTGGCCTGGTTTGAAGACCAGTAGTCCGAAGTCGTCGGGATTCGATCACTCCTTTATGCATCTGACTGACAGCCCGAAATTGTTATTAAATCCCTGGTCCCTGGTCATACTTCCCTGGTCATAATTCAACATACGGCTCCATATATAACTATTATTAGAAATAGTAGTGGACAACCAGCCAGCACTCATACCAAGGTTGTAAAATTCACCTTGCCGAAAACCTCCAGGCAGTCCTGAAAATCCGAAGAAATCGCTTCCGTAATGGATGTCATGGGGTTCCCAGCGGGGATGTTCAGATACACTGCAATCTCCACCAAGGGGTGAAGTCCCTGCCTGCCTGCATGATTTCAGTTTGTTTCCAACTCCATTAGCATCGTCATCATCGTTTGTGTACCCATATTCAACCATAAGATAATGAATAAGTTGCTCCCAATCACTATCGAAAGGCACCCTCCATCCCTGAGGACAAAGTCCGTGAGAATTGGTCGCAGCAAACCAGTTATACAAGCCCCCGTAAGCATTCTTGTAATTGGAATTGTCCATATACCAGCAGTAGGCATCTTGGTCTATATACCAGGTCGTGCCGATGGGAGTACTATCGCGATACAATGTAGTTTTCAGATTTTCTGCCATCCATTCCTGATCACCAATGATGACCGTGACATAGGAGTTGCCATCCACGTCAGTGACTCCTGCCCCATAATCAATTTCAGGCAGTGTTGTAAAACTGACCTGGTTACCGTACATAGTGATTGAAGTGTCTGAAGCGTAAGCCC
Organism: Bacteroidales bacterium; assembly: GCA_035342335.1. Taxonomy (NCBI): domain Bacteria; kingdom Pseudomonadati; phylum Bacteroidota; class Bacteroidia; order Bacteroidales; species Bacteroidales bacterium. The sequence goes on along the minus strand of DAOQWY010000024.1, from coordinate 8,701 downwards.
GGACGTAATAAGTAGTAAATGGAGAAAGTCCAGTCAGGGATGATGTAAAAGTACCTGAGCCAGATCCATCCTGCGTTATTCCTTGATTAAGATAAATAGTGGGATTCTGTCCAGTGCTCCAAACCACCCCTCTTGCAATAACATTAATTCCAATGTCACTCGTGATATCACCACCGGATTCAGCTGAATTGCTGGTTATTACTGATACATCTTCTGTACTGATATCTGATGTACCACCACTTCCCTGATCAATTTTAAGGCACCTGACAGACAGCCCGAAAGTGTTATTAAAATTCTGGTCTCTGGTTATGCTACCATCATCATAATATAACATGCGACTCCATATATAACTATTATTAGAAATAGTAGTGGACAACCAGCCAGCACTCATGCCAACATAACTAAATTCACCTGTACGATAACCTCCAGGCAGGCCTGAAAAGCCGAAATTATCGTTGCCATGATGGGTTACATTGGGTTCCCATCGGGGGTGTTCCAAAGAATTGCATTCTTCCCCCACTGGTGAGCCGACTGCTTGCAAACAGGATTTTAGATTATTACCGACTCCGTTCGGATCATTATTATTGTTTGTTATGTTATAATTGTCAACGAGATATGAAACGAGTTGTGACCAGTCGCTGTCGAATGGCACTCTCCATCCTTCAGGGCAGAGTCCGTTTTCATTCGTGGCCGCAAACCAGTTGTAAAGTGCACCGTAGGCATTTTTGTAGTCAATATTATTATTGTACCAGCAATAAGATCCTTCGGGCGAGTTCCAGGTCGAATTAATCGCAACACCATTTTGATAATGCGTAGTCTTAAGATTTTCAGCCATCCATTCCTGGTAACCAATGCCGATCGTTTGATAGATATTCCCGTCAAAATCCTGAACGGTTCCGCTGAAGCTCGTAATTGTTGTGTTGAAAATGCTTATTTCCCCAATGCTCGAGCCATATCCGTTTTCAGCGGTAATTCGAAAATAATAGGTCGTACCGGGATCGAGACCGGTTATTGTCGCAAAAACGGGAATTTGTGTGCTGCCTATCACTGGATTCTGTTCAGCAGTTGTTGATAGTCCAAGTTCGGGAGTATTCCCATATTCAAAAATTACAGTAGTAGAATCACTTCCTGGGTCAACCAAGCCATTTAGCAATGCTGTTGAAGTCGTTATATTTGTGGCCGAAGATGTCACAGCGCTCGGTTCTGTGCCTGTGCTTGCAAGAAACAAATTCACATAGGTCTCAAAATCGGGGATAGTAGCACTTACACCTAAGTACTGATACCTCGAGACCAGATTATAACGGATTTGATTCAAATCGAGGGCAAGGGTGGAGTTTCTGAGAGATGCCAATATGCCTTGATCATCCAGGATACCGTCAGGGCGTATGTCGGTGATGATATTTGCCATCAATTCAGTCAACGCTCCAACGGTTCTGTTGCCCTGTAATATTACCGAAATAGCTATCAAAATTGCATTCCCTTCACCATCGACAGAAATATCCAATGTTTCAGAATCATCAATCTCGATATCTTCCATTCCAAAAATGGCCAGAATTTCTTGCTGTGCTTGTTTTTTCGCTATAATAAAACTGCTGTCATGCTCGAACAAATATTCAATCCGGCTCTTTTCCAAATGAGTCAAAATATTAACATTGATCTGAGAAAGATCTGAGATGTCAGAAATAGTAAAAAGGTTGAGCATAGAGGGGGAAATGGATCCGTTTACCTCATTGTAATAGTAACCATTGGCCGAAAACTCAACAAAATTTGAACTTAAAAGTAAATTGTCAATTTCAAATAACCCTCTGTTATTCTTGATTTGAGTAGTGTATGACTCACCCGTTTGATGTAAATCAATAGGATCCAGTTCGAACATAACAATGGAGGTTCCATTGATAAATGGTCCTTTTTGAACGTAGCCTGAAATCTTATCAAGAACAAGGTCAGTCAGAGTTGTAAATTTCCTATTACTACCGAAAGATATTCCACTATCGCTCATAGCGAAGGCTTTTACATAGTAAGAGGTCCCGGGTGCGAGACCGGTAAGATGGTGCGAAAATGATCCTGTTCCTTCTCCAATGGCTATCTTGACACCTGTTATCTCCGGATTTGTCTGAACACTCCAATATACTCCCCTTTCTGTTATCTCTAACTCTCCCTCCATATCTGCAGTTCCACCGATTAATGCAGAACTTAGGGATATTTTTGCAACATCAGAAGTGGAAACCAAAGGTATGTTTGGACAGGATCCCCAGATTGGAACACCATCACAAATCGTCAGGGTTTTCCCTTCTGGCCCGGGTGATAGACTGATCCATTGAACACCATCCCAATATAACATCTCACCAGTCTGAATCCCTGGTGGTGCAGCTACTGAAATCCATTTCGAGCCATTCCAGCCATAATAACCAGGTATTACATTGTTTGGAGGAATACCAGCAGTTTCAGTATTATAAACGAGCAAACCTACAGCAGGATTTGTTATTGGATCTTTCGAGCTGATGGCTGTCAATGCAATCCTTGGGAGCAAAAATCCCCTCGATGTCGAAGATAATTCCACAAGCGCCGAATTATCAGGGTTTGAAGTTCCAATACCGACATTGCCTCCACTTTTAATATATAAGGAGTTTGCAGCGCTATTTGGTTCCATCGTAAGCACATCCAGTGAATTTGCCTGATCACGGATCTTGAATCCACCGTAAGTAGTCGCCTTGAATTTCCAATTGGCTCCACTCAGGTCATCCACCATTGAATACGTTGCACCTCCACCGCCTCCCAGGTTACGGATAGTAATCATTGGCTCTCCCATGTTCTTTGCCACATAAAGCAGCGAGCCAGGTGCGTTATTGCCAATGCCAACATTTCCAATTGGGTAACTGCCGCCATGACCCGTCACCACATCATTGCCGATGATTTCCCAATCCAGGTCTGCGTCCCGCGTCCCGCTTCCTGACTTTTCAGCGTACAGGGCGTATGGGACAGACAATAGTTGTGAAATACCCATTAGTTCCAAGTCAGTTCCACCTGCCTGATCCATCTCCACACGCAGAAAATGGCTGCCGGTGCTCCAATCAATGGCGGGTAAACTGCCTGTAAGCGCTTTGCCATGCCCGACCTCAACGTTTACCAATCCCAGTTCACTGGTCGCAACGGAATGGATTTCCCGGTATACCTCCGGGCCATTCATATGGGATTGCAGGATCGTGATTTGCAGTGTGACCTCCTGGTTGGACAGAACCTGTCCGGCTTTGTCCCTGATCACGGCCTGGTACTTGAATGCCTGTGGCACCTGGGCCAGAAGAAGTCCGGCGGTGAATGTGAATATGAAAGAGAGAATTATTCTTTTCATTGTGAATGTGAATTATAGTTAATCCGTTCCTTTCTATCGGTGCCCTAATTGGCATCCTTGATGCAACGGATGGAAAATCCAAATTCTTTAGGTTCCCCGAGTCTTTCTACGTCATCACTATCGAATGTCAACCTTCGGTACCAGGCAAGGGGTGGACCTAAATGAGTTGATGACCAGAAGAAACCGTGAAAGCTACGGTAGCTGAAGCCCCCATTGCTGTTGATGCGGTTGCCCCCTGGAAGACCTGTGAACCCGCTGGAATTGTTGGCCCCTTCGTTCGGTGAATACCAATGCGTTGTTCCTTCTTCTTTGAGATTACCGCCTGCATCCAGCCCTCTTAACCCTATGCCATCCCATTCCGGATCTCCAACAGGGTATTGGCTATCCACCGTACCTTCAAGAATCTTCCATTCATTGTCTGTTGGAATATGCCAACCAGGTGGACAAATACCCTGTGCACCTTCCGTCGTCACATACTGCATCGTTTCCGGCCATTCATAAAGTCCGCCATAGATGGTACAGTAGTATGGATTGTTACCATAACAATATTTCTCAACAATTGAGTTATCCGTTTGCTGGGAACCACCGGCTGTGCTGGGGATCATTATGCCTAAGTTAAGATTCTCCCTTAACCAGCATTGCGTACCAATCTGCACCGTATTATACACCTGGGCTCCCCAGGTCACAGTGGGTATACCCAGACATGGTTGTCCGGTTTCTGCCATAAAACTAATTAATAATATATCCTCTGTACTTCCGCAGATCGTACTGATCGTCCAGATAAGTGTGTACTCCATTCCTGCCAGACCCTGAAATTCACTGGTCGGACTTGAAGGATTTACAAGAACTCCACCGGTCCCACTTACAATCTGCCAGAGTCCGGAACCTGAATCTGGAATGTTACCTGCCAGGGTTATTATGGTTCCTGGAATATACAGCTGATCAGGCCCTGCATCAGCTTGTGAAGGAGCTGGTAAGCAATCCTTAAGGCAACGAATGGACTTTCCGCACTCCAAAGGGTAATAGCCCCGGAAAACGCCGTTATTTTTAATCGAAGTTAAGTGTCTGTTCCAAGATTCAGTGGTGTCGACGGATGTGGAATTCCAAAAGTAACAACTGCTATTAAGGACAAAAAAATCTCCACCGCCACCACGTATTCCTGCAGGAAGGGCTGTGAATCCACTGGAATTCGTGGCGCCATTGTTGGGCCCGGTCCAATGATCTGTCCCCGTTTCTCTGAGATTGCCCCCAGCATCATATCCTCTCCACGAAACCTGGTTCCATTCAGGATCCCCCATTGGATGCTGACTGTCAACGGAACCCTCAAGGGTTTTCCATTCACTGTCGGACGGGACATGCCAGCCTACAGGACATATTCCCTGTGAACGTTGTGTTACTGCATATTGCATCGCCTCCGGCCACTCATATAAGCCACCGTAAATATCACAGTTCGCTTCATCGTTGTTGTAACAGTACTTTTCAATGGTTCCATTGTCCTGTTGCTGAGATCCACTTTGGGTGCTGTTGATCTTGGTTCCTATATTCAGATTCTCTGCCATCCAGCATTGGGTGTCGATCAATACCGTGGCATAGGTCTTCCCGTCACGGCTGTCAAACAGTATGTCCCCGCACTCGAAGGGTGGTAAAATGAAATCAATAACAGTATCAACCCACCCCGATTCGGCACTTGAATAGATCAGGATACCACCATTGTGGATAATAGTCCTGTATTTTAGCTTGTCATTGACTGCGTCAAAAGCCGTCACTTGATTTGTCGTATCGTATAGGCCATTTGTGCCATTGACGTTGAATCCCTGATCAGATCGTATCTTTCCGGCAACATCCAACTTCTCTGCCGGTGGATTCTTCCCAATGCCGACATTGCCACCCGTTTTTATGTAAAGCGTATTCGCCGCGCTATTTGGCTCCATTGTCAGCACATCAAGCGCATTGGCCTGGTCACGTATTTTGAATCCACCATAGGTCGTCGCCTTGAACTTCCAGTTCGCCCCACTGAGGTCATCCACCATTGAGTACGTAGCACCACCGCCACCTCCCAGGTTGCGGATCGTAATGGTTGGCTCACCTGTGTTCTTTGCAACGTAAAGCAGAGATCCTGGTGCATTGTTCCCGATGCCGACATTCCCGATCGGGTAACTGCCTCCATGACCCGTCACCACATCGTTGCCTATGATTTCCCAGTCCAGGTCTGCTTCCCGGTCATTGCTACCTGCTTTTTCAGCGTACAGGGCATAAGGGACTGATAATAGCTGGGAAACTCCCATCAGCTCAAAATGACTTCCCCCTTCCATATCCATCTCCATTTTCAGGAAATGACTCCCCGAGCCCCAATCGATAGTGGAAAGTGTACCCGTGGGATTTTTACCCTTACCAATTTCAATATTGATCAACCCAAGTTCATTGGAAGTAACAGAATGGATCTCCCGGTATACCTCCGAACCATTCGCAGCTAATTGCAAAATACTGACCTGCAGACTGATGTTCTGGTTGGATAAAACCTGACCTGCCTTGTCCCTGATCACTGCCTGATAATTGAAGGCCTGCGGTGCCTGTGCCAGCAGAAGTCCGGTGGTTAATAGGAATATTAATAAAGTTATTACTGTTCTGTTCATTGTGAATTTCATTATAAATTGACCTATATTATTGTTTTATTACTTTAATCGTTCCTTAAACACCGTACAGAAAGACCATTCGGTTTGGTATTAGCATTTCGATCTGTTTGAGCTAAGCTCGAAAACTGACGTCGGGACCAGGCATAATCTGTGCCAAGCACTAATGACGAGGACCAGAAGTTACTTTGCCATCCACAGAGATCGAAGGTAGGACCACCGCGGCCCCCACCAGGAAGAGCTGTAAATCCACTTGAGTTAGTGGCACCTGTATTAGGCGAAACCCAGTGGGTTGTCCCTGTCTCCTTGAGGTTGCCACCTGCATCCAGACCACGCCCTCCCTGAGTATTCCATATTGGGTCCCCGACTGGGTACTGGCTATCCACGGTGCCTTCAAGGATCTTCCATTCATCGTCCGTAGGAAGATGCCAGGTACTAGGGCATATACCTTGAACTCCTTCAGTCATTACATACTGCATTGCTTCGTTCCATTCGTATAAGCCACCATATACATTGCAGTAATTAATATCATTATTGTAACAAAATTTCTCGATTGTATCATTGTCCGTTTGTTGATATCCATAAGTGGTGGCATTTATCATTTTTCCCACATTCATGTTCTCCGCCATCCAGCACTGCGTGCCAATAAGGATCGTATTATAGGATTGCCCGTCACGATCATCCCAGAATGGGTTTCCACATTCGAATGGTGTGATGAAATCACCCACTGAGTTTAACCAACCCGATTCAGGACTTGTATACGTCAATATTCCACCTGTATAGATTAGTGTCCTGTATTTCAGTTTCTCATTTGCGAAGTCATAAGCGGTTACCTGGTTTATTGTGTCGTTCAAACCATTCGTACCATTGACGTTGAATCCCTGATCAGATCTCACCCTGCCGGTAACATCCAGTTTCTCTGCCGGTGCATTCTTGCCAATACCGACATTGCCACCCGTCTTGATGTACAGTGTATTCGCCGCACTGTTAGGTTCCATCGTAAGAACATCCAGTGAATTGGCCTGATCTCTGATCTTAAAGCCACCATAAGTTGTCGCCTTGAATTTCCAATTGGCTCCACTCAGGTCATCCACCATTGAGTAGGTCGCCCCGCCGCCACCTCCGAGGTTACGGATAGTAATCATTGGCTCTCCTATGTTCTTTGCGACATAAAGGAGAGAACCAGGTGCATTATTGCCAATACCAACATTTCCAATTGGGTAACCGCTGCCATGACCCGTCACCACATCATTGCCGATGATTTCCCAATCCAGGTCTGCTTCCCGCGTCCCGCTTCCTGACTTCTCGGCATACAGTGCGTATGGAACAGAAAGTAACTGCGAAACACCCATTAGTTCAAAATCAGTCCCACCTGCCTGATCCATCTCCACACGCAGAAAATGGCTACCGGTGCTCCAATCAATAGAGGGCATGCTGCCTGTAAGTGCTTTGCCATGCCCGACTTCAATGTTTACCAGTCCCAGTTCGCTGGTGGTAACGGGATGGATTTCCCGGTATACTTCCGGCCCGTTCGCATTGGATTGCAGGATTGTAATTTGCAGATTAATGTTCTGTTCAGACAGTACCTGTCCCGCTTTGTCCCTGATCACTGCCTGATACTTAAAGGCCTGAGGCACCTGGGCTGTAACAAGGGTGCAAATCAATAGCCCTGTGAATACGAATGTAAGGATGACTTTTTTCATGATGCGGTGACTTAGAATTTAACTTTATAGATTTTGAATGATTCGGTCGTGTGTGATCTCAGGTTGATGACCCGCAGCACAAAGAACGAGGAGCTGAAACTGCTTACATCCAGCTGCTCCTTATGGGTCTGCGTTTCGATAACCTGGTCATGCATCCGCTGACCCACAAAATCGAATAGCTCGAGTTTGAACTGCGGATTTTTCTCTGCAGTGGTGATCTCGATGGTCAGCAGGTCGTTCACAGGATTAGGATAGACCAGTACGTTCACCAGGGGATCCTCTGGTGCATTGACTTTCAGCACCTGGAGATACGACTGGTGAAATCCCTGCGTCAGCAGGCTGGTTTCGGAAGAAATGGTTTCAATGGTTACCTCTCCAAGTGTCCATTCCAGTGAACTATGCTTACCGGTGAAGATATCCCCTGCGCTGGCAACGACATCGGGGATCAGGGATTGTCCTTTGGAAAACAGGATTGTGCCAGTAATCAGTAAAAGAGGAAGGTAAAGTTGTTTCATAACAAGAAGATTTGAAGTTGTTCAGGCAGGGAATATACGAAATTTCAACGGATTCTACAAGTCAGATCATGATATGCTGACTTATTTGATGAACAGTGCAGATTTCCGCATGAACCCTGCAAGTTATTTAATGAACGATCCTCTGTAAGGTGGAGTGATAGCTATACAAGTCCCTCTCAACGGTCTCCCTGAAGCTCTTTATGAACTTCCTTCCTGATTTTATCCAGTTTCCGCCTCCGGCGGAATTCCATGAATCAATCAATCAATTGATCCCTGCTTTTGCAGGGATGACCCTTCGCTACGCTCAGGGCATGTCCTTGAGGCAGCGGACAGAAAACCCGTAATCTTTGATGGTGTTGTACCGGTCTACGCTGGCGGTATTATATTACAGGAGCCAGTACCACGCGCGGTGTGTGCTGCTCTGCGAGGAAGACCAGAAGTAACCGTAGGTTTCCGCCCTGAACCAAACCGGTACCACTTCCTGAAATAAAATGATGCCACCAA
>DAOQWY010000023.1 GCA_035342335.1 Bacteroidales bacterium | reverse complement strand
AACTTTTGGTAAGCATGTGAGCAGCACTTCTTTAATTTATACCGCGTAGCGGTTAAAGTATTGTAGCTGAAAGATGTCACCCGTTTAACCCATTCCCCGTAGGGGATGAACATATTCCATCTTAAACTCCTACGGGGTATGATCTTAACCACTAAGGAGCACAAAGGTTTTCACAAAGGGACACAAAGTATTATTATTGATTATCAATTACTTAGTGTTCCATTGTGAAGCACTTTGAGTACCTTCGTGTTTAAAAAATGTATTTTAACACACTCCCGATGAGGGAAGGGTATCAGTCGCCCTTCCCGAACCGCCCGATGGCCGAAAGGTTGATTTTGAAGCGCGGGAAGCTGCCTTGCTTCCGTATCTTTACTATTTTCCCGGTTGACGGTTAGCAGTTGGCAGTTGGCGGGAATAAATAAAAGTTAAAAATAATGTTCAACTATTTCTGTTTTTTGCTATTTTTGGCAACTATTAGAAATATAAAATATTCGGTTCACTCGTATGTTTCAGGAATTCAAAAATGCGCTTTTCGACCAGATTGTCATCAGCACCCACCAGGTAAACCTTCTGTTTCCTGGTTTCGATCCGCGTAATTTAACACGCTGGACAAAAAAGGGATACGTGGTGAGGTTGCGCAAGGGACTCTACACTTTTCCCGAATATCTGAAGCGGGAAGGGCTTCATCTCTATTTTGCGAACAGGATGTATCGCCCTTCGTATATAAGCCTGCATTATGCCCTGAGCTTTTATGGGATCATACCCGAGATGATCAGCGACATAACCTCCGTCACTACCCTGAAAACTACCTCCTTTCATAATCCTGCAGGATATTTTACCTATCAGACCATGCTACCCGCGTTTTTTACGGGGTATGAACCGAGAAAAATGAATGATGTATCCATTCTGTTCGCCACTCCCGAAAAAGCATTGATCGATCTTTTCTATCTGTACCCGGAATACAATGATCCGGATGAAATAGCGAACCTGAGACTCGACCGGCAAATGATGCTTGACAGCATTCATACGCCAAGCCTGCTGCACGATCTTGATGAAATGAAGAATCAGTCACTCACCCGGCGTATCCGCCTGATGCTGGAAATATACAACCTATGATCGATTTTGAAAACATAAAACAGTGGTTTCCTGAACCGTTGCAGCAAAAGAATTACGCCAGGTTCATCCTGCGTGAATACTTGCAGTATCTGATCCTTGACTTCCTGTCAAACTCAAAGTATGCCAGTCAACTTAATTTCATAGGCGGCACAAGCCTGCGGTTGTTTCATGGAATTGACAGGTTTTCAGAAGATATCGATTTTGACCACAAAGAGCTGGATGCTATTACTTTCATAGAGATGACCGATCGTATCGTCCGGTTTATTCAAAAATCAGGTTTTAATGTAATGGCAGATGATAAAGAAAAGGACAAAACGCTGAAAGCATACAGGAGAAATCTTGTTTTTCCGGGGCTTTTATTCGAAAACCAGCTTAGCCCCTTTCGGGATGAAAAGTTCCTGATCAAGATCGAAAGCCAGGATCAGGGAGTGAATTATACCCCGGAGGTCAGACTGATAAAGGGCTGTGGCCACATTTTCAATTTTCAGACACCCACACCCGAAGTTATATGTGCCATGAAAATTTCAACGCTCTTGAGCAGAAAGAAAGGCCGCGATTTTTACGACAGCATGTTTCTTTTATCGAGAACATCCCCGGATTATTCTTTCCTGGAACAATCTTCCGGCATCCGGAATGATATTCAACTTAAACAACAATTGCTCGATCTGATCGGCACGATTAATCTTAAACATAAGGCACGTGATTTCGAGCACCTTTTGATCAGCAGGGAACAGTCAAACAAAATCCTGCTGTTCCCCGATTTCATCCGTTCACGTTTCCCCGGATAACGGTTTACCATGCTTTAGCTGCTCTCCGGTTGACAGTTGGCAGTTGGCGGGAAGCAGGAAGCAGGAGGCGGGAAGCAGTAGCCAGTAGCCGGTAGCCAGTCGGCAGCGGAGCGAAGCGACGTCCCGACGAAAGTCGGGATCAGCGGGAGGCGGTAAGCGGGAGGCGGGAGGCAGGAGCTTAATGAAACTTTTGGTAAGCATGTGAGCAGCACTTCTTTAATTTATACCGCGTAGCGGTTATCGTGTTGTAGCTGAAGGACGTCATCCTTTCACCCATTCCCCGCAGGGGATAAACTGGTTTAGGGGTTAAGGTTAGGAAGCCGGTTTGGTTTAGGGGTTAGGGTTAAGAGGCCGGTTTGGTTTAGAGGCCAGGGTTTAGTGTATAGTCAAGCACCTTAAACTTTACCCTTAAACCAAACTGGCCTCCTTACCTTAACCCCTAAACCTATTTTTCCCGTTTCTCAAACATCCCCAGCAATTCATCCCGTTTCCGCGCAGCCACGGGTCCTTAAATGATGTGACCCCACCCGCCGTCGCCCTTCCCGAACCGCCCGATGGCCGAAAGGCTGATTTTGAAGCGCGGGAGGCTGCTTTGCTAGCGTATCTTTGCCACCTTGCCGGTTGACCGCCGATTGCCGATTGCTGTTTGCCGATCCCTCGGTGCGGAGTTTATCCTGACGCAGTCAGGGCCCTCAGGACAGGCGGCCGACTGCTAAATTACAACCCCTTCATATGAAGTAGGCAACCTTTTGACGAACGCCGGGGTTCAGGGCATGAACGCCGGGATTGGAGGATTTAATGCAAGCGGAGGAGTCGCACCCACTTTCCTTATCAACCTCCTGTTGTCAATGGACCGAACCTGTTGGCCATAACATCCTAATCTTCATTAAAAACCAAGATTACTAATCTACGTCTAATAATAATTATTAAATTTGCTAATTATTAATTAGTAAAAATGGAAAAAGCAGATATAAAGAGAGTTATCATAGCCCAAAAGGAAACTACAGGAAATGTCAGCTTTGTGGAAAGAGATAGACGTATTCAGGAAAGAACCCTGGGTAGTGATCGTTTTATCAGAATAATTGCAGGGGTACGAAGGTGTGGAAAATCAACACTGATGGAGCAGATCAAGGGAGCATCCGGTGAAAAAAACTACGCCATCAATTTTGACGATAACCGTCTGACAGGATTCAGCAGCGATGATTTTGAAAAACTTTACGAATCCTTTCACGAGCTGTATGATCCGGAAAAGACCTGGTATTTCGATGAAATACAGAACATCGAGGGCTGGGAAAAATTCATCAGAAGGCTTCACAATCAGAGGCACAAGGTATTTATTACGGGTTCCAATGCCAGGATGCTCAGCGCCGACCTGGGCACCCATCTGACGGGACGGTATATTCAGTCGGAGCTTTTCCCATTCTCATTTACCGAGTTTTTACGCTTCAGGAAGATCACCATTAAAAATGACACCCTGCTTTCTCCTGCCAAAACAACCATATTAAAGAAAGCTTACTGGGAATACGTAGTAACGGGAGGATTTCCCGAATATCTTTTTAGCCGGAATCCTGATTACCTGAACACATTGTATGAAAACATCATTTACAAGGATGTCGTTGCCAGGTACAACATTAAAAATATCCGAACCCTGATCGAAATGACCCATTTCCTGATCAGCAATATATCAAAGGAAACCAGTTATAATGCACTTAAGAATATATTCGGACTTTCCAATGCTATAACCGTCAAAGAATATATCGGTTATCTGGAAGACTGTTATCTGCTGTTTTCAGTCAGTAAATTTGATTATTCCCTGAAGAAACAGCTGGTCAATCCCAAAAAGATCTATTGTGTCGATCACGGCCTGGCAAACAGCATATCGTTCCGTTTCAGTGAAAACGCCGGGCGGCAGCTGGAAAACATAATTTTTTTACATCTCCGGAGAAAAACGGCGGGCATCTATTACCATAAAAATAAATATGAATGTGATTTTCTTGTTGTAAATAAGCTAAAAGTGATCCAGGCCATTCAGGTTTGCCATACCATTGCGGATCCGGAAACCAGGGATCGGGAACTGAAAGGCTTGCTGGAAGCGATGGATAATTATAAACTTGACAAAGGATTTATCATCACCGACGATGAAGAAGAAACCATTGAGAAAAATGGTTTCATGATTTATATAGTACCGGCCTGGAAATTCCTTCTTGATGAGGATGATCTGAGGGAGTAAGTATCATGTAAACTGTGTAGTTACTATCCATTGAAGAATGTTTCATGGTCGCGGAACTATGAAAACCTTTCTCACTCGAGCACTAAAATGGAATAAATCCGATATCTTTTTTTTCGTGAAAAAACGGGGATACATTTCAACGTTTCGTTCAGCTGCCATGGCTGTTATGTTTATGGTTCTTGCGCATCCGGTCTTTGGTCATAAAAAAATTGATTATCAATCACTTAGTGTTCCTTCGTGAAGCACTTTGGGTACCTTCGTGTTTGAAAGTAGAAAAACAAACTTGGCCCGTGTTCCGGGTAGTCAGCAATTAGCAGTTGGCAGTTGGCAGTTAGCAATTGGCAGTTGGCAAGAGGCAGTTGACAGTTAGCAAGAGGCAGGAGGCGGGAAGCTTTATGAAACTTTTGGTAACCATATGAGCAGCGTTGACGCTTTATTTTTTACCGCGTAGCGGTTATAGTATTGTAGCTGAAGGACATCACCCTTTCAATCTATTCCCCGTAGGGGATAAACTGGTTTAGAGGTTAAGGTTAGGAAGCTGCTAACCACTTAACCTTCCATATACCTCTCGTATTCCCGCAAATCCCACTGAAGATCCATCTCCTCAAACATCCGCCTTGCCATGAGTAAATATTCACTTTCGTTTATCCCAAGGATACTGCTCTTCACAGATTTCGCTTCACGAAGGCATTTCCCTGCTTCAAAATAGGTTCGTGAAAGTTCAAGATGGCAATTGTATTTTTGTCCGGCCTGGATGGAAAGGATGAAATTTTTATAAGCCTGTCTTTGTTTACCGAGCATCCAGCAGGTGATGGCTTTTAAACGGTATGCTTCAGTGGCAGAACTCCGCATCTTTTTCGACAAATTGATCATTAATCCAATTGTTTTAAACAAGGTTTTTGCACTCTTACCAGGCTTCTCCTTACGTTCAATTGCCATTTTTAACTCCTGAAACTCCACTTGCGCTTTAGCTTGCACATAAGCAAAATGATAAATGGTGATGATTTTACGGTCTTTAAGAAGTTTGGCAGCTTCTGCAAACGCCTGCTTGGCAGCTTCCATTTCATTCTTTGCAGAATGGGAAAGCGATTTGGCGCCTAAAATCACCAATAGCAAAACAAAATGACCTGTTTTACTGGTATATCGTATCCCCTCCTCAGCAAGTTCAAGCGCCTGATCCGACTTCCTGAAGCGGTAATGTGCCGGGACCGACAACCGATAAATTTCAGCATGTGCATGGCTGTTATCGAAAGACTCAGCAATATTTTCCAAATGATGAACATGCTCCATCAGCTTTTCATAGTTACCCAATTCTACACAATTGAGCCCTGAGTATACAGAATAAATTGTTGTAGGCCAGAAATCACCAGTCCTCATTCCTGACTGGTAAATACGCTCATAATCCTGGTCTTCAAAAATATTACCTGTAAAAAAATCATGCATTTTCCTTATATAGCGGTAGTCAATCAACGAACTGGAATGATCTTCAGCATTGGCTTTTTCGGAATAATTCAGGATTTTTTTGCTGAGGGAAAATGACAATCCGGTCCACATAAATAAAGTGGCACATTCGGTAAACACTGAAAGACCAACAACCGACTTTGATAAATTATAATTAATCACTTTGTTGAGAAAAGTTAATGCCTGAAGGAAGTAACGTCTTGGATTCATTGTAGTGTTTCTGATAAAAAATGATATAATTCGCCGACCCGCTTATCATCGGCTCATTATCAAGGTAAATCATCAGTTCGATCGGGTAAAAATTCATATAATTCTCCGAGCCAAAGACAAACCAGTCGGAACCCTCCTGATCATCTCCCAGAGAGGCCAGTCCCATTCTGAACTCCAGCTGCCCCGGGATGAATCCGTGATCAGCCAGCGCCTGCGAAAAGGCGGAAAAATCATTACCAATGCCTGTTACATGTGAACCATAATCGCAGTCAGGGTCAACATAATCACGGCTGGCAACATAATACACATAGCCACTATGGCCACTGCCCTGAGGTTCGGGACCGGAGCCATCGGCATTCCAGCCAGCAGCCCCATCACCCTCTGTGATCAATCCCTGATAGGAGATCTGTGAGTGCAGCGACAATGTAAGCAGAAGGGACATCAATAAAATTGTCCCGCGAACGACGTGTAAATTTTTTGTTTTCATGATTAGTGGTTTTAAAGGGTTAATGGTTGTAGATTGTCAATTTTCAATTGTTAATTGCCGATTGCTGATTGCTGATTGCCGATTGCCGATTTTTGATAAATTTACAATCCCATGAATCGGGGTATGAAACCTTTTGACGAACGCCGGGGGAAATTGTATGAACGCCTGGAAATTCCGGTTGAGCGTACCAGCTTCAGAAGCCTATTCGTTGCGGGTGAGAGGTGGTTGGCGGTTGAGAGTTGATGGTTGGCGGTTGACGGTTGGCAATCCTTTCCCTTATATTTTTAACCCAGAATTTAGATTTTTATTAATAATTAGTATCTTTGCCTCATGATAACCCGCTCAGCCGAAAAAGACATACTGGAACTGGCAAATTATTTTCCGTGTATTGCCATTGTTGGCCCACGTCAGGTAGGTAAAACAACGCTCATTAAGATGATCAGGGAAAAGCTGGATAAGCCTTCGATATACCTTGATCTGGAGACTATCTCCGATTATTCAAAACTGGCTGATCCGGAAACTTATCTTCGGGAACAACAAGATAAGACCGTAATCATCGATGAGGTCCAGCGGTTACCCGGTCTATTTCCTTTGTTAAGAGCCCTTATCGATCTGAAAAAAGAGCCGGCAAGATTCATCCTGTTGGGCTCTGCCGGACCCGACCTGGTCAGAGACAGTTCGGAGTCACTCGCAGGAAGAATCGCCTACCTTGAACTGGCACCATTCATCCTGGAAGAAATTATTAAAGAACATACGATGAGGGATTTGTGGCTGTATGGGGGCTTTCCGGATGCCTTCCTTCATCATGCGCCCTGGCAGATATGGATGAATAATTTTGTCAAAACCTACCTGGAAAGAGACCTGCCGAACCTGGGATTCCCTGCGGATCCCATCAAGGCTGAGAGGCTGTGGATCATGCTCGCGCATTTTCATGGAAATATTATCAATTACAGTGATCTTTCCAAAAGCCTTGAGCTGAGTTCTGTAACTGTCAAGAAATACATTGATTTTCTGGAAAAGGCCTTCTTAGTCAGGCAACTTAGACCTTACACGATGAATCTTAAGAAACGCCTGGTAAAATCCCCGAAAATTTACATCAGGGATTCGGGTGTGTTCCATTATCTGCTGGGTATAGAAAGCTTTGAAGACCTGATTTCAAATCCGAAAATGGGATCTTCGTGGGAAGGTTTTGTAGTTGACCAGATTTCTGCCAAGTTAAAGGTTGGAAGACGATTATTTTTCTACCGTACTCACGATGGTTCAGAAATAGACCTTGTCATTGAAAAAGGGGGAAAACCTCTTGCAGCCATTGAAATTAAATATGGGTCGGACATCAGGCCAAATAAAGGCAACCTGCTTGCCATCCAGAACCTGGGCTCCACATTTAATTTCATCATCACGGCCGAGGGTGATGAATACAACTTAAGCAGCGGCTTCAGGGTATGCTCTTTACAGATCTTCCTTCAGGATCACTTACCTGGTTTGTAACACGCAGGACCCTCCCTAATAAATTCATCCCATCATCCTTTGCCATATCCCGGAATTCGGTACCTTTGCAAAAGAATTGTGAATCCAATAACAGAAGATCTTAAATTATTGTTTTTATGGAACTTACAGAAACATTGACCTCGGCCTACCTGATGGGGCTCGAAGAAAGATACGGAGCGCACAACTATCATCCGCTGCCCGTGGTGCTATCACGTGGAGAAGGCGTTTACCTCTGGGATGTGGAGGGAAAGCGCTATTATGATTTTTTGTCCGCCTATTCCGCTGTCAACCAGGGACACTGCCACCCACGGATCATCAGCGCGCTGATCGACCAGGCGAAAACGCTTACGCTGACATCGCGGGCATTTTACAATGATTCCCTGGGCCCCTACGAAAAATACATCACCGAATTCTTCGGCTACGACAAGATGCTGCCCATGAACACAGGGGCTGAAGGCGTTGAAACTGCGCTGAAGCTCTGCCGCAAATGGGCCTACAACGTCAAGGGCATTGCCGAATCAAAAGCAAAAGTTATTGTCTGTGAAGGAAATTTCCACGGCCGCACCATCACGGTGATCTCCGCCTCCACCGACCCGGATGCACGGGAAGGCTTTGGTCCTTATACGCCGGGGTTCATCGTGATCCCTTACAACAACATCCCGGCGCTGGAAAAGGCGCTGGAAGATCCCGATGTGGCCGGTTTCCTGGTCGAGCCCATCCAGGGCGAAGCAGGTGTATTTGTGCCGGATGAGGGATATCTTTCCAAAGCATACCAGCTCTGCCAGTCGAAGAATGTGCTGTTCATCGCCGATGAGGTGCAGACCGGCCTGGCCCGCACCGGGCGCATGCTGGCTTCGGATCACGAGGATATCCGTCCGGATATGATCATCCTGGGCAAGGCGCTGTCCGGCGGCGCCTACCCGATCTCCGCCGTCCTGGCCGACGATGAGATCATGCTCACCATCAAGCCCGGGCAGCACGGCAGCACCTTTGGAGGCAACCCACTGGCCGCAAAGATCGCCGTCACCTCCCTGCAGGTGCTCAAAGACGAAAATCTGGCAGAAAATGCCGAAACAATGGGGCAGCTGTTCCGGGCAGAAATGAAAAAGATCCCATCCGACATGATCGAGCTGGTAAGGGGAAAAGGACTGTTGAATGCCATCGTCATCAAGCCGAAAAACGGCAAGGAAGCGTGGGATGTGTGTTTGAAGATGGCGGAGAACGGTGTGCTGGCCAAGCCCACACACAAGCATATCATTCGCTTTGCTCCGCCGCTGGTGATAACGGAGGAGCAGATCCTTGATGCGGTGAAACGGATCAGGGAGGCGATACTTTTTTTTGATTTAAGAAACAAAGGAACAGAGGATTTTTGATTTCAGAAGTAATTTTCAAATCAGAATTCCTTTGTTCCTTTGTTTATCAAATCAGCGTAAAACGTCTCTTTCCATCTTCTCCTTCAGAGTCTTAATACTCTTTACGAAAATGGCTATTAACTCATCATTCTCCTTGATGGCTTTTTCAATCAAGGTCTCTGATCCCTTACTGCATGTTCGTTGAATAATCCGAAGACAATTATAAGTCTCTCGCAATTCTTTCAGAACAATTTTAAGTTTATGGATAAAGTCCCTTTTTGACTCACCGCTAATAGCTTCACCGTAATTCAAGGATGGTGAGACTCCAGAACGCATTAATTGATCGGACAGATAACTTCCCTCTTTTGAAGAGCGAATGGATCGGGATATCTCGATGGACAGGACAGAAAAATTTACAAGCCTGTCTTCAAGGTCATATTTTTTCATTTTTATTTGTTAATCCCGAAAAGAAGAAAATGTTACCCTGGTAATGAAGGCTTTTTTCATTTAAGAAACAAAGGAATGGGACTTAAAGAACAGAGGAACAGAGGATTTAAGAATTCTGACTTACTGTATTATTCAAAAATCCTTTGTTCCTATGTTTCTTAAATCAATAGCTGCTAGAACTGCACAACCAATCGTACATTAAGCTGCCTCGGCGTCAGGCGGTTTGGAACAGGATACTGGTAATTGTCAATGGTCCTCACCCAGAGATAGGAAACGGTGTTCTTATGCTGGAGGAGATTGAACACCTCGAGGCTGATCCAGGCATTCTCAATATGGCGCAGCGGATTCTTTTCGGAGAAGTTCGTTCCCCGACCAATCAGCTGCTTGGAGAATCCGACATCCACACGGAGATAGGGAGAGGACTCGAAAACATGCTTGTATTTTGGCTGATCCGGCGGTCCGAACGGCAGATTGGTCCCGTACAAAAAGGTCATCTGCATCCGGTAGGTGGGATTTTTGGGAAGGTAATCCTGGAAGAACAATCCAAAATTGACACGCTGGTCGGTAGGACGGCGGATAAAACCGGGATGAACGATATTGCTGTCGGCATCATAATAAAAATCATCCTCAATATCCTCCATGGTCTTCATAAAAGAGAGACTGGCCCAGGATTCCATTCCTTTCACAAACTCCCCGTTCACCTTCATGTCGATACCCGCAGCGTAGCCGTGGGAATTATTCGTCGCAAGGTACCGTATCCTGACATTATCAATGATATAGGGGACCAGATCGTCCATTTTCTTGTAATAGACCTCGGTGACGAACTTGAAAGGACGTGACCAGGCCCTGAAATTCCAGTCGCTGCCCAGGACGAGGTGAATCGATTTCTGCGCCTTGAGGCTGGTGTTCAGTTCTCCTTCAAAATCACGCATTTCGCGGTAAAAGGGAGGCTGGACATAATAGCCGGCAGAGAAGCGCAGCAGGATATCCTGCTTCAATTTTGGTTTATAGGAGAGGGTGGCGCGCGGACTGACCAGAAATTCCCCGTTCATGTCCCAATAATTCAAGCGTACGCCGTACGTCAGGGCAAGTTTGGAGGATTCGGTCACCAGGATCGTCCAGCTATCCTGTCCAAAGGCCGTGATCCTGTTGGATGCAATGCTATGGCTTGCCTTTACAGATGAATAAAGCTCAAAGGGAGGAGAAGGCTGGGCGGCAGGGTCGTGGTACCCGATCGAGTCGCGCGGATGAGGGAGTGAATAGCCTGCCGAATCAAGCAGTTCCCATTCGCTGAGCGCATCTTGAATCCATTCGTGCTGGTATTTCACGCCCCACTGGATGTAGTGCCGCGACTTATCCCACACGGCGCGGTGCTCAACGTTGAAGACCGTGGCATCCAGGTCGTTGCGTGCATGATCCAGGTAGGATCCCACGCCCAGGGTTTCGGTGGGCTCTCCGAAATCCTCATTCGAATAATCGGTTTCCAGCCGGGCGATCCAGTATTGTCCCAGGATATCGAAATTTTCGGTTTCGATGGTATGAAAGGCAGACGTGATGAACTTAAGGGTAAGATCCTTTTGCAGGTGGTAATCCAGGGTGAGTCCCCCCAGATAGTTCACGAATTTGTCACGCTCATTCCCTTCAAGGTAGACGGTGAACTTATAGGCATCGTTGATCGCTCCGAAGGCGGTTTCGCGCGACACGGGCTCGACCTGGTAAATGTTGTAGGCCACATATCCCAGAAACGACAAGCTGAGCCTGTCGGTCAGGTTGTATTTCATAAGCCCCTGGACATCGGTATAGATGGGCTGGTAGTTTCCCTCCGTTTCAAGACCCTTCAGGATATACTGGTTGTTCTTGTACCGGGCGCCCAGCAGATAAGTAAAGCGTTGATCCGGAGTTGCTCCTTCAAGATGCGCTGTGGCGCCCAGAAGGCTGAGGGAGAATGAACCCGCGAACCGTGTGGGCTGCCGGTATTTGATATCGAGGACCGACGACATCTTATCGCCGTACTCCGCATCAAAACCTCCGGCGGAAAACGAAATGGCCGAAACCAGGTCAGGATTGAGGAAGCTCAGTCCCTCCTGCTGGCTTGAGCGGATCAGGAACGGGCGGTATATTTCGATATCATTAACGTAGACCAGGTTTTCGTCATAGTTTCCCCCTCGTACGGAATACTGGGAGCTCAGTTCGTTCGTTCCGGCCACGCCAGGCAGGGTTTTGATCAGGCTTTCGATGGAGCTGCCTGATACGGAAGGGATCAAGGTCGCGTCTTTCGGGTCGATGCGTGTCAGAGTGGTGGTTCTCAGTTTCTGATCTTCGATCACCACATCCGGCAGTTCAGTGGAGGAGGGGATCAGGATGATATTCATCTCTTTCCTCTCCCCTGGTTCCAGGTAAAGATCAAACCGCTGGGTGACATAGCCCACGAAACTGAAAACGACCCTGATCTCCGTCCGCGCCGGAACACGGATCTCATATTTTCCGGATTTGTCCGTCGCGTTGCCACTGGGGTACCCTTGTACGGAAATATTCACCAGCTCCAGTGGTTCATAACGGCTGGCCGTCACCCTGCCGTGGATGACAGCCGTTTCCTGTCCCAGTAGTAACACCGGCAGCAGAGAAAACAAAAAAATGACGATAAACTTTCTTCCAGGCATTCAAGTAACCTCAAAAGATTTCCTCCTCACATCTCTCTCCTCTCTCCTCTCTCCTTTCTCCTTTCTCCTCTCTCCTCTCTCCTCTCTCATTTCTTCCTCTTAAATTTCCCTTCCTTCCACGCCTTAAAGAATTGAGCCCAGGCAAAGGGGTCAAGGATGGTGATGGGTTGTGTCTGACCGATGTAATAATGCTTATAGGTTTCCCAATACATATAGTTCTTGTAGTTCATGCTTCCGTCCATGGGTGACTGCATGGCACGTTCCTTCATTTCGGACCTGGCGAGGTTGATCCGTGCGCGTTCCAGGTCGTCCTGCGGTATGTCCATCTTAACGAAAGCTTCACGGAATTGCTCTTTTGTCGGCCAGGGGTAGATCACGGTCTCATCCAGCATGATCGTGTCCGAAATCATTGTTTTGATCAGTGTATAGCGGCTTCTGGTGATGGTATCCGGGATGGTGTAGGAGGATCTTTTGTATCCCACGGAAGTGAACAACACCGTATCGCCGGCGCGGGCCACAAAAGAAAAATAGCCATAATAGTCTGCCACAGAGCCCCTGCGGGATTGCTTGACCATGATGTGCGTGAAGGGAATCGGCCGGAGGCTGTCGGCTGTGACCACGACACCCGAGAACTGGACCAATCGCTCTTTGTGTTCCTGGGTCTGCTTGCCTTCTGTCTGTGCCAGAACGATACCGGTAAGGTGAAGAAATACAAAACAAAATGCAATATGACAGCACTTCCTCATGAGCAGCAAAGTTACCTCGATTTAGCGGATTAATTAAAACGACCCTGTGATAAATTTATTTTCAACAAAAAATCAAACCTTTCAACGTTCCGCACTTCCTGACATGGGAAAGTAAATCACTAGTACGGACCCCAGGGCATCCTGATGGATATCGGGATTGAACTTAAATTCCTGTGCAAGTAACTGGGAGTTAAGCCATATACCCCTCCCCTGCTGGCAGGGATGGGGTGCAGGGGTGGGGTACATTAACAAAAATGCCGTTTCCCGAAGGTAACGGCATTCCAAAATATCTCTTGCTTTTTGATTGTGATCTTATTTCTCCAGGTATCCCTTTTCCCGCGCTTCCTGAATGCAGGCATACAAACCTTTTTTATTGATGTTCCTCAGTCCGGCTGCGGAAACTTTCAGGGTGATCCATTTCCCTTCTTCTTCGATAAAGAATTTCTTGGTCTGAAGATTGGGGTAGAAACGTCTTTTGGTCTTGATATGCGAGTGGGAAACGCTGTTTCCTACGATCATGCCCTTACCCGTGATCTGACAAATTCGTGACATTTTTCCTTAAAATTTACGATCGTTCTTAAAAGTGGGGTGCAAAGTACGGTAAAAAAAATCAAATAAACAAATGAGGGGAATTTTTTAGTCATTTATAGTCATTCATGGTTATTCATGGTTATTCATGGTTATTCATGGTTTTTTTTCGTCTGAATGACTATTAATTACGCGAGGTCCAAAGGGCCGAGCAAATGACTACGAATCCCCGATCTCCATCCTCAACATATTCAGTGCTGCCAGGGAAGTCCTGCGAATGAACCGGAGGCGGTCATCCTTGAAGAAGAACTTCCGTGCGACCGTACCTTTGGCGGAGGCGATGGCAATCCAGACCGTCCCGACCGGTTTTTCCGGTGTGCCGCCATCAGGGCCGGCGATGCCGGAAGTGGCAATTGCGTAGTCAACGTTGAACCTGCTCCTGATGCCACCGGCCATTTCGGCGGCAACCTGCTCACTAACGGCACCATACTGCATCAATGATCCGGTTAAAACTCCCAGGTCCTGTTCCTTGACGTAATTGGCATACGAGACGACCGATCCCATGAAATAGGTCGAGCTTCCGGGGACAGAGGTGATCAGGTGGGCGATATAGCCACCCGTGCAGCTCTCGGCGGTTGCCAGGGTCTGATGAGCTTCTGCAAGCCGTTGGCCGATCACTCCTTCCAGGGAGTCATCATCATAGCCAAAGATCAGATCCGGGATGAGCAGTTTCAGGCGGTTTACCTGATCTTCGATCCCGTTTTTCAGCTCATCAGCATCTTTCCCGCGCGCGGAAAGCCTCAGCCTGACCAGTCCGGGCTGTGGCAGGTAGGCGAGCCGGATCGCTGCCGGGAGCGCCGATTCCCAGGATGCGATCATTTCACTGATCTGTGACTCACCCGCTCCTGTGGTAAGAACGGTCCTGTGAATGATGGCATCGCCCCTGAAGCGTTCCTTCAGACGGGGAAGGAGATGATTCGTCATCATTTCCTTCATCTCAAAGGGTACGCCGGGCAATGCGACGTAGATCCGGTGCTCTTTCTCAAACCAGATCCCCGGCGCTGTTCCGAGGAAATTCGGAACGGGATGGCATCCTTCGGGAACAGATGCCTGCGAACGGTGCGAATCGCTCATGGGGATCCGTCGGTTCTGCAACAATGTTTCTACCTGACCGAAGATGGATTCGTCGAACCGCATCCCGACACCGAAATACTCGCAGAGGGCCGTTTTCGTAATGTCATCCTTTGTCGGGCCCAGTCCGCCGGTCATCAGGATCAGACTGGCACGTCGGGATGCCGCCTGCATCGATTCCAGGATCTCAGCCCGGTCATCCCCGACAGCTGTCATACGGACGACCTCGATCCCGATGGCATTCAACTCCGCAGCAATCCAGGCGGCATTCGTGTTGACGACCTGCCCGATGAGAAGTTCATCCCCAATGGCTATGATTTCAGCTTTTTTCATGAATGGATCTTTGGCAGGGGCAAAATTAACTGAATTCCGCCACGGATGTGCAAGGCCATTTTAATTACTTTTGCCGGCATGAACCCGACCACCTATAAATTCACTGACCTGATCATCAATCCCAACGGGAGCATCTATCATCTGCACCTGAAGCCCGGCCAGGTGGCGCCAACCGTCATCCTGGTGGGCGATCCGGCCCGGGTCGGGGTGATATCCCGGCATTTCGACCGGATGGAGTCCCGCATCCGGAACAGGGAACTCCTATCCCATACCGGATACCTCGGCAACAAAAGGGTAACCGTTCTCTCCACAGGGATGGGAACCGACAACATTGATATCGTCGTACACGAACTTGACGCTCTTGTCAATATCGATTTCAGGACCAGGACCCGAAAAAAAGAGCATACCAGGTTATCCGTCATCCGAATCGGCACTTCAGGGGCCATACAGCCCGAGGTGCCGCTGAATGCCTTTGTTCTTTCGGAATATGCCATCGGTATCGACGGACTGCTGAACTACTACGATCACCACCACAGGCTGGAGGAAGAGCTTGCCGACACGTTCAGGGAGCACATCGGCTGGCCGAAGCAGCTGCCACTGCCCTATGCTGCAAAAGGTTCCGATTTTCTGACATCCAGCCTGGGCGACGGGCTGCTGAGGGGCATAACGCTCACTGCACAGGGATTTTACGGCCCGCAGGGCCGGTCGGTCCGCATTCCGCTGGCGTTCCCGGATCTGAATGAAAGAATAGCTTCCTTCGCATACAAAGGGAAAAAAATCATCAATTACGAAATGGAAACCGCAGCGCTGTACGGCTTATGTACGCTGCTCGGACACGAAGCCCTGACGATTTGCGTGGCCATAGCAAACAGGGCCACCAATCAGTTTGATCCGGAATACCAGCGTATGGTCAGGAATCTTGTGGAGCTGTTTGTCGAGCGGCTGCGGAATTTACAGGAATTACCTTAGGTAGGCCTGAAGGAACCGGCGTGTGTTCTCCTCCACTCTTTTGACCACATCGGTTGCTTCCTCCTTCAGGAATTGTTCACCTGTGATCGTTTCATAAAGTTCGATGTATCTTTCAGATACCTGATGAACGAAGGCGTCATCCATATCCGGTACCTTTTGTCCTTCCTTTCCCTGAAAGCCGTTGAGCATCAGCCATTCACGCACAAACTCCTTGGATAGCTGTTTTTGAGGTTCGTTATTCTCAAGCCGTTCCTCGTAACCATTCTTGTAGAAATACCGTGATGAATCGGGTGTGTGGATCTCATCGATCAGGTAGATCTGCCCGTCGAGTTTACCAAACTCGTATTTGGTATCAACGAGGATCAGTCCCATATTACCGGCCAGGCGTGTTCCCCGCTCAAACAAAGCATAAGTATAGTCTTCGAGTTGCCGGTAATCTTCCTCTCCGACCAGTTGGGAGGCGATGATCTCTTCCCTGGATACATCCTCGTCGTGGCCGGCCACGGCTTTGGTGGTCGGTGTGATGATCGGTGAAAAGAACCGCTGGCTTTCCTTCATTCCATCCGGCAGGCGGACGCCGCAAAGCATCCGTTTTCCCTGACTGTACTCCCGCCAGGCGTGGCCCGACAGGTATCCCCTGATGACCATTTCAACTTTGAACGGTTCGCAGAGGCGGCCGAAGGTAACCATTGGATCGGGGGTGGCGATCTTCCAGTTGGGGATGATATCTTCCGTGGCATCCAGGAACCTGGAGGCAATCATATTGAGCACCTGTCCCTTGCAGGGTATTCCGCGGGGCAGCACCACATCGAAGGCTGAGATCCGGTCGGTGGTGATCATCAGCAGGTACTGACCCTCGATCGTATAGACATCCCTGACCTTTCCTTTATAGACATTTTTCTGTCCGGGGAATGAAAAATTAGTTTCAACAATGGCGTCTCTCATAGGGTTGACACATTAATTCTTTAACACGTGTTCATCCGGCCGGTATTCTTACCGTTTTTCGTGATAGGCTTTCAGCACTCTGGCCACCAGCTTATGGCGAATGATATCCGATTCATCGAGGATGACAAAACCGATGCCCGGAATATCCCGAAGAATTTCAGAGGCGTGCACCAGACCCGATGTTTGATTTCCAGGCAGGTCGATCTGGGTGATGTCGCCGGTAACGATGAATTTGGCAGCTTTCCCCATCCGTGTGAGGAACATTTTCATCTGAGGGATCGTTGAATTCTGTGCTTCGTCGAGGATGGCGAAAACGTTATCCAGGGTTCTTCCCCTCATAAAGGCGATGGGTGCGATCTCGATGGTACCGTCTTCCATATACGAAAGCAGTTTCTGGGTGGGGATCATGTCGCGCAACGCGTCGTAGAGGGGCTGCAGATAGGGATCCAGTTTGTCTTTCAGGTCACCCGGCAGGAATCCAAGGTTCTCCCCTGCTTCCACAGCCGGGCGGGTAAGGATGATCCGCTTGACTTCCCTGTTCTTCAGGGCCCTGACGGCCAGGGCCACGGCTGTGTAGGTCTTGCCCGTCCCTGCGGGTCCGATGGCAAAGACCAGATCGTTCTTTTCGGTACTTTCAACCAGTTTCTGCTGATTGGCCGTACGCGCCTTGATCAAATTACCCTGCCGGCCGTGCAGCAGGATATCACTGGCCATCTCACCGACCTGATCGTATCCGGGATCCTCTGCCTGGCCGATGATCTGCTCCACATCACGCTCTGTCAGCTTCCCGAATTTATCATAATGCAACAGCATGGCCGAAAATTTCCGGTCAAACTGTTCAATTTCGTTTTCCTCACCGATCACCTTGATGAACTCCCCCCGGATCACAAACTTCAAAAGGGGAAATCCATTCCGGATAAGCTGTACATTACGGTCATTCACGCCATATATGTCCAGCGCGCTGTACGATTCAATGCTGAAAATCTTTTCGGTCATTCATACGGAGTTAACACCTATCAAAGTTATTAAAAAGCAGCAACGTTCCAATCAAATTCGTAATTTTGAGGTCGACAAAAATAAAGCAAATTGTCGGAACGATAGCACGTCTTTTCTGAAAACTGCCTATGGCTGTCATAACACTCACAAGTGACTGGGGAACGAAGGATCCGTATCTCGCCAGTGTAAAAGGTGCCCTGCTTTCACAGTTGCCGGATGTCACCATTGTTGACGTCTCCCACCAGATCGCGCCCTTTGACCTGAACCAGGCATCGTTTGTGCTTCGCAACAGCTATAAGAATTTTCCCGCGGGCACGGTTCATATCATCGGGATCAGCACAGAGGCTTCCATCGACACGCCGCACACCCTGGCTGTTTATGACGGCCATTATTTCATCGGGGCCGACACCGGGATCTTCTCACTCATTTTTGACCACGAACCGGAAAAGATCATCGAGCTGGACATCATCCAGGATTCGGATTACTTTACCTTTTCCGAACGCGACGTCTTCGTGAAGGTTGCCGTGCACATCGTCCAGGGAAATCCGGTTGAACAGCTCGGGGTGAAACGACCCTTGCTCACACGGCTCATATCCTTTCAGCCTGTGGCGGATGGAAAGATCATCAAGGGAAAGATCATCTATGTGGACGTCTATGAAAATCTCATCACCAACATCAGCAGTCACCTGTTCCGCACGGTAGGAAAAGGCAGCCGGTTTACGATCACCTTCCGCAATCCGCAATACAAGATCCGGTCGATTAGCACCTCCTACAGTGACGTACCGGAAGGTGAAATGCTGGCCATTTTCGGAACAACGGGATTGCTCGAGATTGCCATGAACCGTGGCAATGCAGGCAGTTTGCTGGGAATGAACGTTGATGATCCCGTGCGGGTGGAATTTGGAGAATGACAAATGATTAAGTTACTCGGATGTTAGCCCTGCTCAAGAAGGAGATCAACAGCTTTTTAAATTCGGTCATTGGCTATGTGGTCATCATTGTATTTTTGCTGATCAACAGTCTGTTTCTCTGGGTCTTCCCGGGTGATTTCAACATCCCCGATTTTGGCTATGCATCACTCGACAGTTTGTTCGTCATTGCGCCTTTCGTGTTCCTTTTCCTCATACCTGCCATTACGATGCGATCGTTTGCCGAAGAAAAGCGCAGCGGCACCATCGAAATGATCCTGACCAAACCGCTGACGGATTTTCAGATCCTGTTTGCCAAGTACCTTGCCGGGTTGCTGCTGGTCATCTTTTCCCTGATCCCGACCCTGCTCTATGTCATTTCGGTTTACAGGCTGGGTCAGCCTGTCGGCAACCTTGACATGGGCGGCACCTGGGGTTCGTACCTGGGCCTGTTGTTCCTCGGAGCCTGTTTTGTGGCCATTGGGATCTTTTCATCATCACTAACTGACAATCAAATAATTGCCTTCGTCATAGGTGTCCTCTTGTGTGGACTCGCCTACCTTGGTTTTGAGTTGATCTATTCCCTTGACCTGTTTGGGAGGTTTGGCCTTTTCATTCAGTCGCTGGGCATTCAATCGCATTATGCTTCGATCAGCCGTGGCGTAATCGACACACGGGATGTGGTCTATTTTCTGAGTTGCATTTTCCTGTTCCTCACGTTGACACTGCTGGTGGTCGAGAGCCGGAAGTGGGAGGCGGGGGGCGGGTCTTCAGGTCTTCGGGTCTTCAGGTCTTCAGGTCTTCGGGTCTTCAGGTCTTCGGGTCTTCGGGTCTTCGGGTCTTCAGGTCTTCGGGTCTTCAGGTCTTCAGCTCTTCGGGTCTTCAGGTCTTCAGGGAAGAAGAATCTCAGGGCAAGCAGCCTCCTGTCGTTTGGATTGGTGCTGGGCATCATCGTGGTGGTTAACCTGATCAGTTCGCATGCCTTTACCAGGATCGATCTGACCTCTGAGAAACGTTATTCCCTATCCGAACCAACCAAAGAGCTCCTGAGGGACCTGGAGGATATTGTTTATTTCAAGGTTTACCTCGAAGGCGATTTTCCGGCCGGCTTTAAACGGCTGAGCAATGCGGTGAAGGAGACGCTGGATGAATTCAGGGCCTATTCTTCCAGGATACAGTATGAGTTCATCAATCCGTCGGATGCGGCTACACAGGCGGAAGTGAATGCCCGGCACGAGGAGCTGGTCAGGAAAGGATTGAATCCAACCGACCTGCAGGTGAAGACAACCGGCGGATCATCCCAGCAGATCATTTTCCCCGGGGCGATCGTCTCCTTCAGGCAGAATGAGTTGCCGCTTGAATTTCTGCAAACTCAGATCGGTCAGACGCCGGAAGAGATCCTCAACCATTCAGTCCAGTCGCTTGAGTACAACATCTCCAGCATGATCCACAAGCTCACGGTCACCTCCAAGCCAAAGCTTGCTTTCATTGAAGGGCACGGAGAACTTCAAGCGATCGAGGTGTACGACATCACGCAGTCATTAGGGGAATATTATCAGGTGGAACGGATCAGGATCGATGAGAAGATCTTTGCCCTTACTCAGCGGGATACCACAGCAGACGGGAACATGATCATCCGGAACAAGTATGCGGCCATCATCATTGCACAGCCGGATTCAATGTTCAGTGAAAAGGATAAGTTCATCATCGACCAGTACATCATGCAGGGCGGAAAGGTTCTATGGCTGATCGATCCGGTTCAGGCGACGATGGATAGCCTGGAATCATCACCCACAACGCTGGGACTGGCACGGGACGTGAACCTTCAGGATATGCTTTTCAACTATGGCGTACGTGCGAATCCCGACCTGCTCCTGGATCTGAATGCCCTGCCCATCCGGATGGTAACAGGTTCGATCGGGGGTCAGCCACAGATCAGCTTTGTACCCTGGTACTACTTTCCGGTCGTTTTCCCGACCTCGGACCATCCCCTGGTCCGAAATCTGAATGCAATCATGACGGGTTTTGTGAGCAGCCTGGACACGATCAGTGCCGATGGCATAAGAAAAACGATCCTGCTGACCACCTCGGAATACACCCGGATTTTACAGAGTCCTGTCCTCATCGACCTGCGCCTCAGCCAGGAGGACCCGGATCCACTTTTATTCCGCTCGGCTTACCTGCCGATTGCCGTCCTTCTGGAGGGGGAGTTTGAGTCCGTGTTCAGGAACAGGATCCCGCCACAGATACAGGACAGCCCCTTGATCGGATTCCAGGAACGGAGTGTGCCCACCGGTATGATCGTGGTATCGGACGGCGACATCATCCGGAACCAGCTGCATGTATCGCAGGGGTATCCCTTGCCGCTTGGATTTGATCAATACACCCGGCAACATTTCGGCAACCGCGATTTCATCCTCAATGCAGTCAATTACCTCTGCGACGACTCGGGGTTGATCGCAGCGCGATCGAAAGAGATCAAACTGCGCCTGCTGGACAAAACCAAGCTGACAGCCGGCCGGACAGCCTACCAGCTGATCAACACGCTCTTACCGGTCGTTTTGATCCTCCTGTATGGCATCATCAGGGCCTATGTGCGGAAACGAAGGTATGCCGTCGTGAATAATCCACCTTCTCCATCTGAAACCTCATGAAAAAAAACCTCATTTACGGCATCCTGATCGTTATTCTGGCGATCGTCGCCATTTTGCTGATTGTTTCCAGCTCAAGAACGACCACCCGCCAGAAGGCAGCATCGTTTGCCATCAGCGACACGGCATCGGTCACCAGGATCTTTCTTTCGGATAAAGAAAACCGGAATGTTTTACTGGAACGCCAGCCGAACGGAGGGTGGAAACTTAACGGGAAGTACAAGGCACAAAAGGAGAGTGTGGATCTTTTGCTAAAGACCATGCTTAACCTGGCTGTTCTTGAGCCGGTTTCCGAGGCTGCACATAACACGGTGGTGCGTCTGTTGTCGGCGAATTCCGTGAAGGTTGAGATTTACCAATGGGTGCCACGCATAATGCTTTTCAAGAAGATTCGGCTTTTGATGCATGAAAAAAAAGTCAGGACCTATTACGTGGGGCACGTCACCCAGAGTAACATTGGCACGTATATGCTGATGGAGGGTTCAAAGACGCCCTTCATTGTTTACATGCCCGGCTTCAGGGGATTTGTTCAATCGCGCTACAGAACCATTGAAAATGATTGGAGGGATCATTCCATCTTTGCTGTTCCCCTAAAGGATATTGCCTCGGTCACGGTTGAATTTCCGGCGAAGCCTATAAATTCATTCAGGGTGGTCAGGGAAGGCGACCTTTCTCTCCGGCTCTACGGTGAGCACTCCCGGGAAGAGATCCGGTCATTTGATACGATACGGGCGCTTGATTTCCTGACCTCTTTCATGAATATCCGTTTCGAGGCCCTGGTCAATGATATGAATCCCCAGCGGAAAGATACGGTCTTCTCCGTCCCGCCCCTGCACATTCTGACTGTCACGTTAAACGATGGAAGCCAGCAGGTCGTAAAAACCTACCGGAAGCCCGGAATGCCCGGGGAGATTGACCTGGAAGGCAATCCGGTCATATTTGACCGCGACAGGCTTTATGCTGTGTTCAACGAGGGTAATGACACGGCGCTGATCCAGTTCTTTGTCTTTGACCGCATCACCCGTCCGCTACCGTATTATCTGAATAAGTAAAAAATGATCAGGGGCGATGGATATCGCCTGCCTGTGCTGAAACCAGCGTGGGTGGGGCATCGTATTCAATACCCCTCCCCCGTCCCCTCCCCTGCGAGCAGGGGAGGGGTGCAGGGGTAGGGTACTATCAGACGATTCCCTGGGCGAGCATGGCATCGGCCACTTTGACAAAGCCGCCGATGTTGGCACCTTTGAAATAGTTAATGTATGTATCGGATTCCCTGCCCCATTTTTCGCAGGTCTTATGGATATCGACCATGATCCGGTGGAGGCGCTGGTCAACTTCCTCGCGCGTCCAGGAAAGCCGCATGGAATTCTGTGACATTTCAAGGCCTGAAGTCGAAACACCCCCTGCATTGGCTGCTTTTCCGGGGCCATAAAGAATTCTGGACTCCAAAAACACTTCGATGGCTTCCGGAGCGGATGGCATGTTGGCTCCTTCACAAACCACAAAACAGCCGTTCCTGATCAGTGTTCGGGCGTCATCGCCGTTGATTTCGTTCTGTGTGGCGGAAGGAAGAGCCACATCGCATTTGATACCCCAGGGGCGCTGACCTTCAACGTATTCAGCACCAAACTTGTCGGCATATTCCTTGATCCTTCCCCGTTTCACATTCTTCAGCTGTTTGATGTACGCCAGCTTTTCCGCATCGATGCCATTCTTGTCATAGATGAAACCATTGGAGTCGGACATGGTCAAGACCTTTGCTCCAAGCTGTGTGGCTTTTTCGACCGCATACTGGGCCACGTTACCGGAACCCGAAACGATACAAAGTTTACCTTTCAAGGATTCGCCGCGGGTCTTCAGCATCTCCTCCGCAAAGTAGACCTGTCCGTAACCGGTTGCTTCCGGGCGTATCAGGCTGCCGCCCCATTCCAATCCCTTGCCGGTCAAAACACCGGTAAACTCATTCCGGAGCCTCTTATACTGCCCGAAAAGGAATCCGATCTCGCGGCCCCCCACACCAATATCACCGGCTGGTACGTCGGTGTCGGGCCCGATATGCCTGAAAAGCTCTGACATGAAACTCTGGCAGAAGCGCATCACCTCATTGTCGGATTTGCCCTTGGGATCAAAATCAGATCCTCCCTTGCCGCCACCCATCGGCAGGGTGGTCAGGCTGTTCTTGAATACCTGCTCAAAAGCCAGGAATTTCAAGATACCCAGGTTGACCGTCGGGTGAAACCGCAGGCCACCCTTGTACGGCCCGATGGCGCTGTTCATCTCGATACGGTACCCTTTGTTGATTTGGATCTCTCCCTTGTCATCAACCCATGGTACACGGAAAAGAATGACCCTTTCGGGTTCAACCATGCGCTCGAGGATCTTGGCCTCCCGGTATTTCGGATTCTCTTCAATGAACGGCATAAGTGATGATACCACTTCTTCCACCGCCTGGTGGAACTCCCGCTCACCCTGATTTCTGGCAATGACCTTTGCCATAAACTCTTTGACCATCTGGTCATGAACTGGATTTGACATAATTAAAGATATTTGAATTAGTGATTTCAGAAAAAAGAAGAGCAATATTAAATAAATTCCATCAACAGTTCTAAAAATCGCGTTATTTTTATTGGTGGTTCCGGCACTTAACTTAGGTGCTCTATCTTTATTAAAGAAATGGCCATGAATGAGCAAAAAAACGCTGTCATAAAACAGATGCAAAGTGATCCTGATCAAATAAGAAAACTGCTGGCCGAGAATCAGGAGAGGAGGAAGGAGCTGACCGCCATCAATCAGACGATCAGTCTGATCCGGTCTAACCGCCGGCTTGATGAAACCCTGAGTGAATTGTGCAACATCCTGCAGGATGCCTGGCAATATCCTGAATACACCGTAGTGAGGATCATCTATGATCATCATCATTATCACAGTGTCAACTTTGAGGAAACCCCGTGGGCTCAGAAACAGGATTTTGAAGCGATCGACGGAAAGAAAGGTGCCATCGAGGTTCATTATCTGAAGGAGTTCCCACCATCGGACGAAGGTCCGTTTTTGAAAGAAGAACGTGATCTGATCATGAACATCAGCGGCATTCTGGTAGGATACCTGAACAGCTTGAAAGGGCTGGAAAATGCCTACGAGACCAGGGAGCGTCTGAAGGAGATGGCCTGCATCAACCGCACGACCAGTATCCTGAAGGAAGGAAAACCCCTGGAGGATTCACTTCAGCAGATTGTCATGATCCTGCCCCAGGCGTGGCAATATCCGGAATTTACCGTGGCCCGCATTCGCTTTGCCGGAATGGAATTCATCTCCCCCGGCTTCAGGGAAACAGGCTGGACCCAGCGTCAGCCCTTTATCACCATCGACAACCAGGAAGGTTCCATTGAAATTTTTTACCTGAAAGAGTTTCCCCGCTCCGATGAAGGTCCCTTCATGAAAGAGGAACGGGAGCTGTTGCATAATCTCTCCGAATTGATCATCGGATATCTGAATAGTCTGAAAGGAAAGGCCATCCTGAAAAAAACACTGTCCGATCAATCCATTCTTGATAAATTCAAACCCACCTCCGACCAGCCGAAATACGGCCGTCACCTGCTGCATAATTATCTTACGCACAGTAATATAAACAGGGATATCTATCACGACCTGATGCCGTTCAAAGTCAGGGAGATCCTTTTGGTGGCGAGCCTCTACGATGCTTACAATATTGAAAAGGAAGGAAAGTTCGCCGAGTATGTCCTGGGTGAGTTCCGACAGCTGAATTTAACATCCATTCCGAGGATCACAGGTGTCTCGACGATCGAAGAAGCGATGGAACAGTTGCGTAAAAGACACTATGACCTGGTCATCGTCATGATTGGAGTGGATAGGACCACCCCGGTTGAACTGAGCTGCCTGGTCAAAAGAGAATTCCCTTATATCCCTGTATTCCTGCTGCTCAACAACAACAGGGATCTGGCGTCGTTCGAGAACAACATCGAGCTGACACGGTGCATCGACAACCTGTTTGTCTGGAACGGGGAATCCAGGATGTTCTTTGCCATGGTCAAACACCTGGAAGACAAGATCAATGTGTCCAATGACACCGAAGTCGGACTGGTCAGGATCATCCTGCTCATCGAGGATTCGTCGAAGTATTTTTCCCGGTATCTGCCGCTGCTGTACCAGATCGTGATGGAGCAGACCCGTCAGATCATTACGGATGTCAGCTCGGATGAATTGTATAAAGTATTGAAGCTGAGAGCCAGGCCCAAGATCTTGCTGGCCACCAACTATGAGCAGGCCATGCAGATCCTGAATAAATACAAGGATCATATGCTGTGCCTGATCACGGATATGAAATTCGACAAGCAGGGTATTCCCCTGGAAGATGCCGGAGTGGAAATCATCCAGCAAGTCCGCAAGGACCTCCCGCGCCTTCCGGTCATTCTTCAATCGTCGGAAAAAGAAACTGAAAAAATCGCCTTTGATCTGAAAGTCACTTATATTGATAAAAACTCCGATAGCCTGCTGCAGGATCTGAAAAGTTTCATCACCCACTACCTGGGCTTTGGAAATTTCTTTTTCAGGGACAATGAAGGAAATGAGATCGCGGTTGCCCAATCGCTAAAGGAGTTTGAAAGACAGCTGAAGACGATCTCGGACGAATCGCTTCTGTATCACGCAAGACACGATCACTTTTCGCTGTGGCTTATGGCACGGGGGGAAATTCAGGCCGCCCGTATCCTGCATCCCAAAAAAGTGGAGGAGTTCAAATCAACGGAAAACATACGTCAGTATTTACTCAGCGTCATTCAGCAGTTCCGCGACGAGCAAAATAAGGGCAAGGTGGTCCCCTTTGAGGAATCCAACATCCTCGACGAAACCAATGTTGTCAGCCTGTCGTCAGGATCGCTGGGAGGCAAGGGCCGCGGCCTGGCCTTCATCAACACGCTGATCTACAATTTCGACTTTCCCAGTTACATACCCAACATCAACATCAAAACACCCATCACATCCGTGATCGGGACCGACGAATTCGAGTACTTCATGATCCGGAACAAATTATACGACAAGGTTATGTATATGGATGATTATGAAGTAGTTAAAAAGATGTTCCTGAAAGGTAATTTAACGGAGACCCTTATCAGGCGGTTGAAAACCTACCTCAAACTGGTCACAAGGCCCCTGGCCGTGCGTTCATCCGGTCTGTTTGAAGACTCCCTGATGCAACCCTTTGCCGGTATTTTCGAAACGTACCTTCTGCCCAACACGCATCCTGATCCCATCAAGCGGTTAAACCAGCTGATGGATGCCATCAAGCTTGTTTACGCTTCTGCCTTTTCGCCCACTGCACGCGGCTATATTCAGTCGATTAACTATAAGCTGGAAGAAGAGAAAATGGCCGTCGTACTGCAGGAGGTGGTCGGCAACCGGTTTGAAGACGCGTATTATCCACATGTAAGCGGTGTTGCGCAGTCCTATAACTTTTATCCTTTTTCCTACATGAAACCGGAAGAAGGATTTGCCGTTCTGGCACTTGGTCTGGGTAAATATGTGGTCGAAGGAGAAAAAGCCCATCGTTTTTCTCCAAAATATCCCAATGTGGAGATCAATACGCCCAAAGCCCAGTTCCAGAACTCCCAGCTGGAATTTTTTGCCATCGACCTGAAAAAGAAAGAGCTGAACCTTCTGGAAGGAGACACAGCCGGGCTCGCCCGCCTGGACATTGACGATGCCGAACGTCACGGCACGCTGAAGCATTGCGCCTCCGTCTACAATGCTGAAAATAATACCATCATGCCGGGATTGAACAAGCCCGGACCCCGGATCGTTAACTTTGCTGACATTCTGAAATACAATTTCATCCCCCTTGCGCAGACCATCGATGTTACGCTGGATATTGTCAAGGAAGCACTGGGCTCTCCCGTCGAAATTGAATTTGCCGTGGATCTCAATAAGGACAAGGATTACAGGGCATCGTTCTATTTGCTGCAGATCAAGCCGTTGATTGGCAGTGCACAGGATTACCATGTCGACATGGATGAAATTGACAAAGAGAAGCTGCTCTTGTACACGGAGAAAGGAATGGGGAACGGAATGATATCAAACCTTCACGATGTCATTTATGTCGACAAAAACAGGTTCGATAAGGCCCGTACCACGGAGATGGCCGAAGAGATCGACCGGCTGAACACCCAGATGGGAAAAGAGGGCAGGCAATATGTGCTGATCGGTCCCGGACGCTGGGGCAGCCGTGACCGCTGGATTGGCATACCGGTCAACTGGCCCCAGATCTCCAACGCAAAGATCATTGTGGAAACAAGCCTCGAAGGATTTCCCCTGGATGCCTCCTCAGGCTCGCACTTCTTTCATAATGTCACTTCGATGAATGTTGGCTATTTTTCGATCCAGGAGGAAAATCCAAAAACATTCATCCGCTGGGATATACTTGACAGGCAATCCGTGGTCACCCAAACTGATTTCTTCAACCATATTCGATTTGAAAAACCGCTGATCATAAAAATGGACGGGAAACAACGCATTTCGGTGATCATATGGCAGTAGAGAAGAGGCTGATTGAAGCATATTCGTAAAAAAGATACCTTGTCGGCAGGATCAGAGCGTTTGTAACAATTATATTTGCATTACGTTTAATTATACTATTATGTACGAATTTCTTTCCTTACGAGTCAAATGCCCCATGTGCGGTGAAATGCTCATGGATGAAGATCAAACGGTGGATAACGAAGCCAGCATCAAACTCACTATCCGGATGCAGGACCAAAAAGGCACCATCCATCTCAGTTCAATCTATGGCAGTTATAATTATCTGTGTGACCTCGAACTACCCTTTGGAAATGTTGCCAGTTTTTATTGTCCGCATTGTAACCAGCAGATTACTTCTCAGGTGGAATGCCTGACCTGTGGTGCAACGATGGTGCCCTTTCACCTGGATATGGGAGGGAAGGTTGCGATTTGTTCACGAGCCGGCTGTAAAAACCACACTGTGGAATTCATCGATCTGGGGGACGCACTGAAACGCCTTTACCAGGAATATGGTTTCAGGGAGAGGGGACTTTCAAAACAGGAGGACCGGCCTATTTATAAAATGGAGAAAAAAGTGGATGAATTCAAAGAGATCATCGCATCAGGAACTTTTCTTCATACATATTGCCCACTCTGTTTAAAGAGCCTCATTGAAGATGACATGATCAAACTGGACATCACCAATGAAAGAAACGAAGAGGGCATAATCATGCTCAGCCCTTACCTGAATGTATTCACGTCAAAATCAACTGTTTTTCTAAGAGAACATGAGACCTTGAAAGATATTAAATGTCCGCATTGCCATCAAAGCCTGAAACTGGGGGACAAACTCTGCGCTTGGTGTAATTCTCCGGTCGCCAGGATCAATATTTCCGCACGGATCAAGTTCATTGAATTTTACATCTGCACCCAGAAAGGTTGCCGTTGGCATGGTCTCAGTGATGATGATCTGTATGAGATAAAGATCGATGATAGCCTGGAATGGTAATTTTATCCTATTTAGATCACTTAATCCGCAAAGCTTATGTTTCAGATCAAGCGAAAAACAGAGATGGCCCAAGGGACGATCATAAGTTTTGACATTGAAGCCCCAAAAATAGCGCGGAAAGTCAAGGCAGGTCAGTTTGTTATTATTCGCGTGAATGAAACCGGCGAGCGGATACCCCTTACAGTGGCCGATAAGGATGAATTTGCCGGGATCATTACCATCATTTTCCAGGTTGTTGGCAAGACAACGGCACTGATGCGATCGCTTAATGAAGGGGACTTTCTTAAAGATGTTGCAGGACCACTGGGCCAGCCTGCTGATACCGGGAAAAAAGGAACAGTTGTCATGATCGGAGGAGGTACGGGGATAGCCATACTGCATCATATCACCAAGGCTTTTAAGGAATCGGGCAATTATGTCATTGGCATCATTGGTTCGAAAACCAAAGACATGCTCATCCTTGAGAATGAAATGTCGATCCTGTGCGATGAACTGATCATAACAACAGATGATGGTACCTATGGCGAACGTGGATTTGTAACCGGTCCGCTAAGTAAATACCTGGAAGAACGATATGATATTAAACTGGTTTATGCCATAGGTCCGATTCCAATGATGAAAAACATCGTGAAGCTTACAAAACAATTCAATGTGCCAACCATGGTGAGTTTAAATCCAATTATGATCGATGGTACGGGAATGTGTGGCGGATGCCGGGTCCGAGTGAGCAACGAAATCCGGTTCTGCTGTGTAGATGGACCTGACTTTGACGGATTCCAAGTGGACTTTGAAGAGTTGGATAAAAGAAATAATATGTATCTGGCCGACGAAAAAGCATCCCTCTTATTTTCCATCCGTTAACCCAGGCGACCTATGTTAGAACAGGACGTACGATACCTGAAATTTAAGACTTTCCTCAGTTTTTATTGTCCTCATTGTAAAAAAACGTTTAATATTGAACGCAAGGATGAGCGATCCCTTCTCTTCACAGCCAGGTACAATCAAAATGAATTCGAGCTAAGACTGAGTCCTTACCTGGATGTATTTGATGTTAGGGCTTCTGTTCAACTTAACGACGGAGAGATCCTGGATGACTTGCTCTGCCCGCAATGTAAACAAAGCATTGTTAATTCTGAGGTCAGGTGCGCAGATTGCGGATCCAAGGTAGGAGAAGCGATCGTTTCAGCCTATGCCAAGCTTATTCCTTTTTATTTCTGTTTGAAATATGGGTGTCATTGGCATGGGATCACGAAAGAAGACGAACGGTTCATAAAGTTAAAGATACCACGGCAGGCGATGCCTGAGCAGGACAGAGTGGTCCGCACCAGTAACTTTCAGGAAGTGCCCTATGGTTTTACAAGTGAGCTGGCTTTGCTGGAAGCCGGAAGGTGTTTGCAATGTAAGAAACCCGGGTGTGTGGATGGATGCCCAGTCAATATAGATATTCCGGCTTTTGTCGAAATGGTTGCACAAGAGAAATTCGACGCTGCGGTAAAAAAAATCAAGGAAGCCAATCTTTTCCCCTCTATCTGCGGTAGGGTGTGTCCTCAGGAATCGCAGTGTGAAGCGCACTGCATCCTGGGCAAAAAAGACGAACCCGTGGCCATCGGTAGGTTGGAACGTTTTGTGGCCGATTGGGAACGAAAAACCGATATGGTTAAGATTCCGGAGATCAAAATAAACGCGGGAAAACGCATTGCTGTCGTTGGCTCTGGACCAGCAGGGCTAACGGTGGCTGCTGATATGAGGCAACTGGGGTATGAAGTAACCATCTATGAAGCCCTTCATGAACCTGGCGGAGTTCTTATCTATGGCATCCCTGAATTCCGTCTGCCTAAAAGCGTTGTCAAATTCGAAATCGATTTACTCAAGAAAATGGGAGTCAGGGTTGAGTTGAA
The DNA here is from genome assembly GCA_035342335.1 of Bacteroidales bacterium. Lineage (NCBI taxonomy): Bacteria > Pseudomonadati > Bacteroidota > Bacteroidia > Bacteroidales > Bacteroidales bacterium. The sequence continues at coordinate 16,697 of DAOQWY010000023.1, read as the reverse complement.
CCATATCATTGGCAATATCCTGACCATTGACGAATTATTGGAGCATTTCGATGCCGTTTTTATCGGTGTCGGAGCAGGTGCACCCTGGTTTTTAGGTCTGGAAGGCGAAAGCCTGGGCAATGTTTTTTCAGCCAATGAATATCTGACCAGAATGAACCTGATGAAAGCCTATCGCTTTCCGGAATATGACACACCCAAACCAAAAGGAAATAAAGTAGCGGTTATCGGAGGAGGAAATGTTGCCATGGATTGTGCCCGAACGGCAATTCGTACAGGAGCAACCGAGGTGACGATCATCTATCGCCGTTCGAGGCAGGAGTTACCGGCCCGCGCAGAAGAAGTTCATCATGCGGGTGATGAGGGAATCAAATTCAGACTTCTGACAAGTCCCATCCGCTTTCTGGGTACGGATAACAAGATGGTCAAAGGAATGGAATGCATCAAGATGCAACTGGGTGAGCCTGATGCATCGGGCAGGCGAAGGCCCGTACCCATTGAAGGATCTAATTTCGTTCAGGAATGTGACATGGCCATCGTTGCCATTGGAAATGGTCCAAATCCGATCATATTCCAGTCCACACCAGATATGAAGCTTGATACCAGAGGATATATCCAGGTCACTCCCGATACCATGGAAACTACCAAGGAATTTGTCTATGCCGGCGGAGATATCGTCACGGGATCTGCGACCGTCATTCTGGCTATGGGAGCCGGGCGCATCGCTGCCAAGGCTATGCACGCCAAATTATCCAAAGCCCCTCTGAAAAAACGAAATAATATCTGATTAACCGATATCCGATATCCGATATCGGTTAATCGGATATCCCTAGAGTTTCCTGATCTTGATATTCCGGAACCAGACATCGTCGCCATGGTCCTGCAGGCCAATATACCCTTCTTCCGCCGTGTTGACGAACAGGTCGTAATCCTTGAATTTACTGCCGGCACACATTTTCTTCCAGTCGTCCGTCCACAGGTGATATTCCAGCACCTTCTCCCCGTTCATGAAATGGGCAACCGTTCCGTTATAGACCAGTATCCTGACCGGGGTCCACTGCATCGGTCCCTTGAAGTTCTGCGGCACGGCCGGAATAAGATCATACAGGGCTCCGGCCTTACGGTTCCCATCGATCCCGAGCTTGGCATCCGGATGGTTGAAATTATCCAGGATCTGCATTTCGGGAGAACTCTTCCAGATCGGTTCGCCTTCCACCTCCCTGGCCAGGTAAAAAATCCCGCTGTTGCCTCCGGTATCCACCTTCCATTCGAGCGCCAGTTCAAAGTTTTTGAACTTCTCACGGGTGATGATATCCCCTCCCTGGCCGGCTTCTCCCCTGCCTGACCCGATCACGTGAATGGTTCCGTCCACTACCTCCCATCCTGCGGGAAAATCAGGTTTGTTGTATCCACGCCAGTGTTCGGTGCTTTTACCGTCAAAAAGGAGTTGCCATCCTTCACTGATTTCGGCCTGCGTCAGCGTGTTTGGCGCTGCCATTTGTGCTTCAAGTTTCACTTTACCAGGAGTCGTTCCCTGTTGACTCACGTTGGATGGACTCTTGCATGCTGCTATCATTGTTATTGCCATTATAGTAATCATTAGCTTTTTCATTGTTCTATTGTTAAGTTGTTAAGTTGTTTACTGATGACTGCCGACTGCCGACAGCTGACTACAAACTCCATCCCTCTTTGTACGTATGTTTAATGTACTCCTCAGCGGCCTGTTTGGCGTTGATCGTTGCATGCTTTGTATCGAAATGCGGATGGCCGTCGATGATCTGGAACTTATCGCTGGTCACCACCCTGATCTCGTCGTTATCGCCGATATTGGTGAAGCGCATGCTCTGTCCGTCCCACATCAATTCGCGTTTGAGATCCTGCAGTCTGACGGCAACCACGCCCATCACGACCATTTCGTTCATGGGACCGGAATAGCCGAAATTAGAACTGGCCTCGGTGCGGTTCTCAAGGCTTTCCTTGCATGCCCTCACCCAGTCCATTTCGTGGCTGGTCTCTATCCTTCGCAGTGAGGGCAGGGGACGCTGATAGGTTTCATCTGTGGATAGCGGCAGCAGGAAAGGATCTCTTCCGTAGCAGCCACTCATCAGTTTCCCTTTGGAACCGATGAACAGCACGCCTCCATTGGAGTCGCGTCCCATGATTTCACCTGCCGGGAGTTCTTCCGGCCGCGGAGGCAGCAGTCCTCCGTCCCACCAGGTAACCTTCACTTCCGGCATGGCCAGCCGGGGCAGATTATCGCGGGCAGGGAAGGTATAGGTGACCACTTCGGCCAGAGGCGGAGATTCAGTGTTGAACTGAGAGGAACTGCCCTGGACTTTCACAGGGTATTTCAGCATCAGTGCCTTGAAAATGGGATCCATGATATGGCAGGCCATATCGCCGAGGGCGCCCGTTCCAAAATCCCACCATCCCCTCCAGTTCCAGGGATGGTAAATGGAGTGATACGGTCTGTCGGGTGCCGGGCCCAGGAAAAGATCCCAGCGGATTGTTTTGGGGACCTTCATCACATCGGAGGGCCGCTCCAGTCCCTGCGGCCAGATGGGCCGGTTGGTCCAGGCGTGGACCTCCCTGATCTCGCCGATGGCTCCGTCCCAGATCCATTCGCAGGTTTGACGGATCCCTTCGCCTGAATTACCTTGGTTACCCATCTGGGTGGCCACCCCGTACTTTTGGGCGATTTCCGTCATCTGACGCGATTCCCAAACCGAATGGGTCAGTGGTTTCTCACAGTAAACATGTTTGCCGAGCTTCATGGCATTGATGGCAATGATCGCATGGGTATGGTCGGGTGTTCCTACCACCACTGCATCGATCTGGTTTGCCATCTTATCCAGCATCTCCCGCCAGTCATAAAACTTTTTTGCCTTTGGAAATTCATCGAAGAGTTCTCCGGCATATCCCCAGTCCACATCGCACAGGGCGACGATGTTTTCACTTCTGACTGCCTTGATCACCCCTCCGCCCCGGCCACCGATGCCGACACCGGCGATGTTCAGCTTATCGCTTGGAGCTGTATGCCCCAAACCGGAAACGACATAGCTTGGCAGGATCGTGAATCCGGCAGCAGCCACGCCAGCTGTCTTTAAAAATGTCCTGCGGTCCATGCCGGCTTCTTTTTGTTTTTTATTGTCACTCATGATGTACTTAATTATGGTGATACGATTTCCTGTTCGCAACCTCCGTTTAGATTAAATTATTCCGAATATAGTTATAACTATCTTTCACAGATTCAATTGGACTTTTTGTGTAGCTCTCCTGTTCCACGTAGAAGTATTCCATCCCTGCCTGCTCCGCAAACGTAAAGATCTCCCTGTAGTCGATGGATCCTTTTCCGATCACGGTGCTTTCACCCGAGGGGTCCATATCCTTGACGTGCCACAGGGCAAACCGCCCGGGATACTTCCGGAAATAAGCCACCGGCTCATATCCGCCCTTGATGATCCAGAAAATATCCAGCTGGAAACACACCAGTTCAGGATCGGTGTCCCTGAGCAGGATATCATAAAACACTCCCTCATCACCTGAGCTGAACTCTCCGGAATGGTTATGGTATCCAAAGCGAATCCCTGCCTGCCGGGCTTTTTCTCCAATCTTGTTCATCTCAGCGGCCATCCGCCTGTAGTCATCGGCTGTATCCACTTTCCTTCCGCCGGGAGAAGGCAACACGATATATTCCAGGCCTGCTTTGACGGCGGCTTCCAGATAAGCATCTGCATTCTGGCTTGAAATACCCGAATGGGTACAGGTGATGCGCATGCCCATATCCTCCACGATCCTTCTGAATTCGTGAGCGGGGATCCCGTAGAAATTCCCGTCAAACCCATAAGGCTCAATATGGCTGTATCCAATCCTGCTCACCTGTTCAAGCATAGGCAGGGTATCCTTTTCAATGGTATCACGCAGGGTGTAAAGCTGCAAACCAATATCCTTTTTCACCGAACAGGAAGGAAATGCACGCAATACCACGGTGCTGGCACTCAGAACGCCCACTGTTTTGAGGAACTCCCGGCGTGTTTTCATGAAATGATCGAATTTGTCCAGATTGAAAGGGCTAATTTATGAAAAGAAGAGAATTTAATGACGATGAAATGAAATTTTAGCAGGAATTTTTCCTGGAAAACAGAACACGGATGACACGGATACCGCGGGCGATCACGGTAGAATGATCCGCGATCTTCCGTATTGTCGGCGTCATCCGCGTTCCTTTGGAATAACCTTCCCGATTCCAGATACCAACTACAGAATCGCCTCCTGCTGCTTATCCCAGTACACCCTTCTTCCCTCTTTGTAGGCGATTGTGCCCATATGGGCAGTCATGGCCTCCTCGAACGCGGCCTCGATGGGGCAGCTTGGACGGGCGCCGTTGCCCAGGCGGATGCAGTTGAGCCATTCTTTCAGGTGCAGGTGCGACGTATCCACTTCCTTCCCGCCACGGTAGGTATAAAGCAATCCCCGGCTGGCAAAATATTTTTCAGTCGCAGAGGTTACGGCATCCACTCCGTCTTTGCCTGGTACATATGTATAAATGGGTTTGTGTGGCTCGATCAGGCCCTGTTCGATCTTGGCTTTATACCTGGTCGACTGGGGATCAGCGTTGATGACCAGCGTTTCGCTGAGTTCCATGTAGCCATCGTGACCCATGATCACCTTGCCCCTGTTCTTTTCGCTGGCCAGGGTTGCACTGTAAAGCAGCGTCAGGTCACGTTCCGGATACTCGAACGACATATTCAGTACATCGGGTACCGTGCGGCCATCCTTGAAGAAGTAAATTCCACCCGAAGCCACGGCTGAATGGGGAATGCCAAGATCCAGGATCTGGTTCATGGCATCGTACTCGTGGGTGAACAGGTCACCGCTCAGGCCCGTGCTGTAGTCCCACCAGCACCGCCAGCGGAAGAAGCGCTCCAGGCTGAACTCGTGCCACGGGGCCGGGCCGATGAACTGTTGCCAGTCGATCGTATCCGGGCCTGCCTCCGGGGGGATCTCATACACCCAGGCGCCGTTCGGGTCATTGCGGTTTGTACAAACCTCAATGAGTGAAACCTTTCCCAGTGCTTCCTGGCGGATCAGCGACCGTGCCACCTGGTAGCTGTCGGTTTGCCTTCCCTGATGCCCCAGTTGAAATACAATCCCCGTCTCTTTGACTACCCTGCGGATCTCATAGGTTTCACCGACCGTCCACGACAGGGGTTTCTCGCAGTAAACGTGCTTTCCATTCCGGGCAGCTTCCAGTGCCATGGGAACGTGCCAGTGGTCGGGAGTGGCGATGATCACAGCATCCACATCCGGGGCTGAGCAAAGTTCGCGGTATGTCTTATAGCGCACAGGTTCTTTTCCCGGTTTCCCTCCTCCGCCTTCCCTGCTGAAGTTCGAAGATGCCAGCATCCCCTTCCGTGCATTGGATTCAAAAACATCACAGATGGCCGTGATCTCAACATTCAGGTCTTCCTGCTCCAGGAAATTCTGAAGATAATCCCTGTAAAAAGGATCTTCCCCTGCATTTATACGCCACTTCTCAATGGATTCCGGCTGGACGTACCCGAGGGCCTTCAGCAGATAACGGCCACGGCTTCCGGTGCCGATGATGCCGATACGGATTTTGTCACCCTGAACCGCCGGCGCCTCCGCAGGCAATTGTATCTGAATGTTTTCCAACAGGTTACGATTGATTTCCCTGTCCCTTTTCTGACGATGGTACAGTCCGTAAGCTACGGCGCCAACAACCGGAAGGGTCGCAAGGCCTTTGATGATATCGCGGCGGGAAAAAGTGGCCATACGCGGAATTTGTTGTTATTTGTGGTTATTCGTGGTTATTTGCTCGGCGCTTTCAGCGCCTCGCGTCATTCAAGGTCATTTTTGTTAATTAGTCGGATTATACCTGCCACTATAAATAACCATGAATGACCATGAATGACTATGAATGACTATTAACCCCATTTACCCCTTTCCACTTCATTATCAACCGTTTGATTCCGATGATATGGCTAGTCGGGAAGAAGCAGATCACCAGCAAACCGAAAATTTCGACCATATTCTTATTCACGATGAAATAAACACCTTCTGATGGGAAAAGATATTCAAAGCCCGGCCAGCTGGGGTGGGAAAGATAATAAAAGGCCAGCAGAAGAATCCCGGATAATGAACTGATCCTGGTGAACAGGCCAAGGATCAGCGACAGGCCGATGAAGGTGAGTCCCCATTCATTCAGGAAATCTGCAACAGATAAGAGGGCTGGATTGGCAGTAATCCCGTTGAAGAATCCGGCAAGAAATCCTTTGGAATCCATCAGGTAAGCCCGGGCCGTCCAGTCTTCCTGAACGATTTTGGCAAGTCCCTCATAAAGAAAGTGCCAGCCGGTCACGATGCGGAGGGAGACAAGCGCAATAACCTGCCCTTTGGAGTAAGTCATGGTCATCATCTTGATGGCAAATGTATAAAAACCTGACTGATGGTAATAATTCTGAGGTGTTAAAGTATTTTCACAACAATTTTTTTACTTTTACAGGTCATATATTGATGGAAGACTATGCGCATTTCGAGGATCCATACCCAACCGGCAAAAGAGGACCAGAGTCCTGTTGATCTGTCCCTGCTGGACACCCTTTTATTGAAATATAAAGATAAAAAAGGCAATCTTATCCCTCTGCTTCAGGGTGCCCAGGATTTGTACGGTTATATCCCCAGGGAGGTGTTTGAAAAAATATCCCGGGTTAGCGGATTAAAGCTGAGCGATCTGTACGGGGTGGCAACGTTTTACGCTCAGTTCCGCCTGCATCCGGTAGGGAAAAAAATCATCAAGGTTTGCCATGGCACTGCCTGTCACGTCCAGAATGCCAGTACCATCACAGATTCGATTAAGGAATCCCTTGGGGTTAAGGACGGGGAGACCACGGAAGACGGGCTTTTTACCCTTGAATCGGTTGCCTGCCTGGGGTGTTGCTCGCTGGCGCCGGTGATGATGGTAGCCGGGGAGGTATATGGGAAGCTGACAGGAAAGGACGCCGTAAGGATCATCCGGGAAATTCGGATCAAAGAAAACAATTGAATGACCACTCTTTATCCATCCTGATATGGAAAATATTAAAGTAATCGTTGGACTGGGCAGTTGCGGGATTGCAGCCGGAGCAGGGAAAACCTACGAAAAAATCAACGCCCTCCGTCAATCCGAGGATCTTGGCTTTGAGCTGAAGAAAACAAGCTGTATCGGGATGTGCTACCGTGAGCCTCTGGTTGAAGTGATCGATGACACAGGCTCCTACCTGTATGGTGAGGTAGATGAGTTAAAAGCCGTTGAGATCATTGATAAGCACATCATGCAGCATGTTCCCGTGAAGGAATATGTGGTCCGTACCGACCTGTTTGCTACCGCAGACAATGATTTCATGGATAACCAGATCAAGATCACCCTCCGGAATTGCGGGTACATTGACCCGGAAAACATCGAAGAGTACGAAGGGAGGCAGGGATACCGTGCGATCAAAAAAATCGCGGGTCAGCGTATTTCCCGTATCGACGTCATCCAAACCGTGACATCATCCGGTTTACGGGGTCGCGGGGGAGCCGGCTTTCCAACAGGATTGAAATGGAAATTCGCAAACGACAACAAAGCCAGCGAGAAATACATCATATGTAACGCTGATGAAGGAGATCCGGGTGCCTTCATGGACCGGTCGGTGCTGGAAGGGGATCCGCATTCGGTGCTGGAAGGTATGATCATCGGAGCGTATGCCATTGAAGCCACCGGGGGGGTGATCTACTGCCGGGCTGAGTATCCCCTGGCCATCAAACGCCTTACGATTGCCATCGAGCAGGCACGCCGGAAAGGATACCTCGGGAAAAACATCCTGGGTATCGCGGGTTTTGATTTTGACATTCACATCAAAGAAGGCGCCGGTGCCTTTGTCTGCGGGGAGGAAACGGCACTGATCGCCTCTGTGGAAGGAGAAAGAGGCATGCCGCGCAAGAGACCTCCTTTCCCTGCCGCTTCAGGTCTGTGGAAAAAGCCCACGAATATCAACAATGTAGAAACTTACGCTAATATTCCGTGGATCATCCTCAATGGGGGTGAGGCCTATGCAAAGTATGGCACTGCAAAAAGCAAAGGTACCAAGGTGTTTGCTCTTGCAGGAAAAATAAAACGTTCGGGACTGGTGGAAGTACCCATGGGTATTACCATCCGTGATATCATTTTCAAGCTGGGTGGCGGAATCCGTGGCGATAAGAAATTCAAGGCCGTACAGCTGGGAGGCCCTTCGGGCGGCTGTATCCCGGAATACCTGGCCGACACGCCCATCGATTATGATTCAGTCACCGCCACAGGTGCCATCATGGGCTCTGGAGGGATGGTCGTAATGGATGAAACGACCTGTATGGTTGATGTGGCAAAATTCTTCCTCGATTTCACCCAGAAGGAATCCTGCGGAAAATGCACTTTCTGCCGGATCGGTACCAAACGGATGCTGGAAATTCTGATCCGCATTACCGAAGGCAAAGGGGAACAGGGAGACATCGAACGCCTGGAAGACCTGGCCTACCACATCAAAGATGGTTCTTTGTGCGCTCTGGGCCAGTCGGCCCCGAATCCGGTTCTGACGACAATAAAATATTTCCGGGATGAATATGAGGCACATATCCGCGATAAAAAATGCCCAGCAAAAGCCTGCAAGAAGTTGCTGACCTATGAGGTCATTCCGGAGAAATGCACCGGATGCATGGTCTGCGCGAAAAATTGTCCGGTGGAAGCCATTACGGGTGAACGCAAACAAATTCATTTCATTCACCAGGAAAAGTGCATCAAATGCGGAGTCTGTTTTTCCAAATGCAAGTTTGAAGCGATCAAGTTATCATAAGGACTGGAGGTTTTAAGAAAATCTGCCATGAGCGACGATCTGAACATACTACTTAACGGGAAGATACTAAAAGGCAAGTACGGGGAAACGATCCTTGAGCTGGCCAACCGGCACGGCATACAGATACCTACTTTATGCTACGATCCAAGGATGGAACCCTTTACATCATGCTTTTTGTGCATGGTGGAAATCGAAGGATTCCGCGGTCTGCAACCTTCCTGCTCCACAAGGATCAGTGAGGGGATGAAGATCACCACCGATAATGAAAGGATTCGCAGTGCCAGGAAAACAGCCCTCAGCCTTTTAGTAAGCAACCATTACGCAGATTGTATCGGCCCCTGCAAAGATACCTGCCCGGCTGGTGTGGATGTACAGGGATATATATCCCTGATCGAGAAAGGAATGGTCCACGAAGCCGTTGCATTGATCAAGGAAACCAATCCGCTGCCCGCCATCTGCGGCAGGGTGTGTGTCAGGCCCTGTGAAGTGGCCTGCCGACGCAACCTGCTTGACGAGGGCCATGCAGTCGGCATTGACTACCTGAAACGATTCGCTGCCGATAGAGACCTGAATTCCCCGGAGAAGTGGAAACCTTTGATGAAGCCCTCCACCGGTAAAAAAGTGGCCGTGATCGGTGCCGGCCCTGCGGGACTGTCCTGCGGATTTTTTCTTCAGAAAGAAGGACACCAGGTGGATATCTTCGAAGCAGCTCCCAGGGCAGGGGGATGGCTGCGCTATGGCATACCCGAATACCGTCTTCCGAACGATGTGCTTCAAAAAGAAGTGGACAACATCACAGAAATGGGAGTCCGCATATTTTTTAACAGAAAATTGGGTGAAAATCAAAATTATGAAGAGCTCAAAACTAAGTACCATGCTGTGATCATCGCCATCGGTTCACAAAAAGGTACGAACATCGGCTGTGAAGGCGATGATGCTATCCATGTGTTTTCCGGTATTGATTTTCTGAAAAAGATGGAACTTACCGGTGAGCGATTCGACTTTCAAGGTAAACGCGTTGCTGTGATCGGAGGAGGTAATACAGCTATGGATTGTTGCCGCACCGCCAGAAGATGCGGGGCCAAGGAGGTGATCGTCATCTACCGCCGCACGGAAAAAGAGATGCCCGCCAATCCGATTGAGATCCACGAATCCAAACTCGAAGGAGTCCGGTACATGCTTCTAACGAATCCAGCCAGAATAAACAAGAACACCGAAGGAAAGGTCACATCCATCACCTGTCAGAAGATGCAGCTTGGCGAACCGGACCGGTCGGGACGCCGTCGTCCCATACCCCTTGAGGGATCGGAGTTCGATGTACAAGTGGATTATATCCTTGCTGCTATTGGCCAAAAAACAGACGTAAACTTCCTGGATTGCATTAACAAATATTATGATGAGCGTGAACTGAAACTTAACCGGTGGGGAGATATTGATGCAGATCCGATGACCCTCCAGACAGGCATTCCCTCCATTTTTGCTGCAGGAGATGGCGTGAGCGGACCTGCCACACTCATCCAGGCCATCGCACAGGCCCGGATTGCTGCGCACAGTTGCCATCTTTTTCTGATGGAAAAGCCCGTAACTCCGCTCAAATCGGAATTCCTGAGCAAAAAAGAAAATTTCAGACAACAGGTCCCTGCGGATTATAAAGCTCATTTCCAACACCAGAAACGGGAAGAAATGCCCACGCTGGATCCCGGCCATCGCCTCAATTTCAATGAAGTTGAGCTTGGCTATGCCAACCTGCAAGTGGCCCTTCATGAAACGCAGCGTTGCCTGGAATGTGGCTGTGTGGAATATTTTACCTGCGACCTGAAGCGATATTGTACCGAATACGAAGCTGAACAGAACACCTATAAAGGTGATTTCACCGAACGGGAGATCGATTTCCGGCATCCTTACATCGAGATCGACAACAACAAATGCATTCTCTGTTCACGCTGCATACGTATCTGCCGTGAAGTGGCAGGAGCCAATGCACTGGGACTGGTTAACCGGGGTTTTGAAACCTATGTGGCACCCGCAATGGGCAAACCTTTGCAGAATACCTCCTGCGAATCCTGCGGATTATGCATCTCCACCTGTCCGACTGGTGCCATCACGGAAAATGTTCCATTCAAACCCGGACCGGTCAGGCTTCAACTGGCTGAAACCATCTGTAACTATTGCTCCGTGGGTTGTACGATCACTCTTAACCATAAAAATGGTTTTGTCATGAAAGTGACAGGAGCAGAAGGAATGATCAATAAGGACAGCAACCTCTGCAGGTATGCTAAATTCGGGTATCACTATATCAATGATGGATCCCGGATCACCAAACCCCTCTACAGGGAAAACGGTCATTTTCAACAAATCGAATTTGAAAGAGCTTTTCAAATCATCCGGGAACGCATTCGTAAAGTGAAACCGAATGAAAATGCATTTTTCGCAGGAGCCAGACTGTCCAATGAAGAGCTCTACCTGACCCAGAAACTGGCCAGGGCTGCTGTCAATACCAATAATATCAGCAGCTTCCATTACCTGAACCGTGGAACTGGGTATGCATTCGATTCCTCCAACAATGTTCCTTTTGAACAGATCAGCGGAGCCAGCAAAATTTATCTGATCGGAGCAGAGGTGAACATCGACAATGCTGTCGTTGGCTTCATGATCAACCAGGCACATCATAAGTACAACATCCCTGTCGAACTGATCACGGTGCATCCGAAAAGCACGATGATACCCAAAGTGGAATCCAGTGTGATCATTCAATCGTATTACCATTTTATCAGGGCTGTAAATTACTACCTGGTCACCAATAGTTTTGAAAACCGTCTTTTTATTGAAGATAACTGTGACGGTTTTGAGCAATACAAACAAGATCTGCTTAAAGAAAATTTCGTACACCTTCTGAATGCTTCCGGTGCTCCGATCATGGATAGGGTCATCGAATTTGCCAAGGAGATCAACCGGGAGATCAACGCCATTATCGTCTTTTCCGAAAAAGAATGCTGTGCCCGAACTGCTACTGAAATTTACAACCTGGCCTTGCTGACCGGCAAGCTGGGCAAGACATCCAATGGCATCATCGCACTCAGGGAGAAGAACAATGCTCAGGGACTGATCGACATGGGCATTACCCCTGAACTGGGAATAGGCGGAATCCCAATCTGTGACAGGGATTTGCATCGCCGTCTGAAGGAAAAGTGGCAGGTTCACTCCATCCCGGGAAGGGTATTGGACCTGTACGCATTGCTGGAAAATGCACAGTTGCGGAACCTGTTTATCTTTGGAGAAGATCCACTGGGATGCGCTTATAATAAAGCAAAGGTAGCTGGCTGGCTATCCATAGCGGACTTTGTAATGGTTCAGGATTATTTCCTGACTGAAACAGCCAGACACGCTCACCTGATCCTGCCAGCATCCTTGCCCTTTGAGTCCGGTGGCAGCTTCACAAACACACAACGAATGATCCAGACGTTTGAGAGAGTCCTTGAATGCCCCGTTGAGCATACCGGTTATCAGCAATTGAATGCATTGCTGGAAAAATTTGGATTTAACGGGACTTCCAGCCTCGAAGATATACGCCTGGAAGCGCTGACCTTGCTGAAGATCCCGGCGGATATGGAAAGATATACTTTCCATACGCCCGATGGGGCACTCGGTTCCCGAATGTTCCACCATGGCTGCGATATTGTGAACAAACGGTTCGACGAAGAGTTCACTCACGCCCTTTCATCCGGCCGGCTCCTTATAGGCGAATCTTCCCCTGCGTAGAGCTGACAGGCGGGAATCCCGCCATGATCCGGGCCACAACGTTTGCAGCAGCAGCGTCCGGATCTTTCACCTGGGTGTCAATTTCCTTGTTACCCGTTCCCTCCCAGATCAGCTGCCGGGTGGAGGCATCGATCACGTCAATGATCAGCGAACCGGTTTTATACTCATACACATCGAAGTTGGTCGTCGTCACACCCCCGCCCCACCTGTACGGACGGTAATATCCACCATAACCATAGGTATCAGCTGTTACGGATTGTTTATCCTCAATGATGGCTGTAGCATTGACCAGCATATCCGGGTCACTTTCATCCAGCTTAAATCCCTTCTTCTCCATCTCAGCCTTGATGGCAGCGATGAAGCGATTCTGGTTCAACTCACTTATAGCACCCTGTACATCCAGCTCAATGAAATCAAAAGTCTGGTATTTTGTGAAGTCGACTGACCGGTCATAATCGGTAGTGATCTTCAGTGAGCTGCAGGCTGAGAAAAATAAAAGCACCAGGCAGCAAAAGGCAAATTGGATCATTTTTTTCATGGTTTCGTTTTTAAATTGGTTAAACAGCGATCAATGAACTGACCAGATGGATCTGGTTACAGGCAAACTTGTGCCGCTCAAAAATAGCTATAATTTAACTCCGTTGCAATATCATCAAAAAGCCTTTGATCAAAAGAATCGTATATTTGTATTGCTACATCAACAAGCCTCAACATGACTGTGAATCCCAAGATTCTGAATTTAAAGCGGTATTATTTCTCCGATACGCCCTTCATCAACCTGATGAAGAAACGCATCTACCATGTGCTACTGGTGTCAAGTTCATATGATGCATTCATCCTGGAAGGTGACGGGCGGATCGACGAACAGATCTTTAACGAATATGTGGCGCTCAACCTCCGGTACCCCCCGCAGTTCATGCTCACCCACTCCAACGACGAGGCATGGGACATCCTTGAAAATGAAAGCATCGATCTGATTATCATCATGCTGAGTGCCGACAATACAGGGACCTTCGATCTGGCAAAAAGGATCAAGAATGCATACCCCAGAAAACCCATCATTGTTCTCACTCCCTTTTCCAGGGAAGTCAGCCTGAAGCTGAACCAGGAAGATTACAGCTACATCGATTATTTTTTCAGCTGGCTGGGAAATCCGGATATTTTACTGGCGATCATCAAGCTGATCGAAGACAAAATGAATGTGGAGCACGATGTGAATGAGGTTGGAGTGCAGGCGATCCTACTTGTGGAAGATTCGATCCGTTTTTATTCCAGTTACCTGCCGAACATCTACAAGATCATTTTCAAGCAATCCAAGGCATTCCAGCTCGAAGGGCTCAATGAACACCAGCAGATGCTGCGGATGCGCGGCAGACCCAAGATCCTGCTGGCTACCAATTATAATGAAGCCACAACCATCTATGAAAAATTCAAGAATAACCTGCTGGGGATCATCACCGATGTGAGTTATGAGCGAAACGGGGAAATGGACAAGGAAGCAGGAATCAAACTGTGCAGAAGGGTCAAAAAGGATGATGTTTTCATGCCGCTGTTGCTGCAAAGCTCCGATGCCGAAAATGAAAAGCTGGCCAAAGAGCTGAATGTGGGTTTTCTGAACAAGACCTCCAAGACCCTTTCGATCGAGCTGCGGAATTTCATCATCGAATTTTTTGCCTTTGGCGATTTCGTCTTTCAGGATCCTGAAACCATGGAAGAGATCAACCGGGCTCCTGACCTGAAAACCCTCCAGCTGAAGATGTTTGAGGTTCCGGATGATTCATTGCTTTACCACATAACCCATAACCACATCTCCAAATGGCTCCGGGCCAGGGCACTGTTCCCCCTGGCCGATCTGCTGCGTGATTTGCGTATGTCCGATTTTGACAATGATCTTGATGCCATACGCCGGTTCATCTTCGATGCCATCGGGAGCTACCGTATGTATAAGTCGCGAGGGGTCATCGCCGAATTCAACAAGGAAAGTTTCGATGAATACCTCAGCTTCACACGGATCGGAAGCGGCTCTATCGGAGGAAAAGCCAGGGGACTGGCCTTTCTGGACACACTCATCAAAAAGTACAGATTCCTCGATAAATACGACGACATCATTGTTTCCATCCCTAAAACGGTAGTCCTCTGCACCGATGTCTTCGACGAGTTCATCGAACAGAACGATCTTCATAAAATAGCCCTGTCAGACGCTTCCAATGAACAGATCCTGGAACAGTTTGCCAAAGCCAGGTTACCGTTCCGCATCCACGAAGATCTTTACACACTGATCAGCTATATCAGGAAACCCCTGGCCATCCGATCGTCCAGTCTTCTGGAGGACAGTCATTATCAGCCATTTGCAGGTATTTACAACACCTACATGATCCCTTATGTGGAGAATGACGAGCGGCTGATGATCCGGATCCTGAGCGAAGCGATCAAATGTGTCTACGCTTCTGCCTTCTTCACCGACAGCAAGTCGTATATGACGGCGACCTCCAACGTGATCGATGAGGAAAAAATGGCTATCGTGATTCAGATGATATGCGGAGAGAAATACAACAACCGCTTTTATCCTTCCATCTCGGGAGTGGCCCGCTCCATCAACTTTTACCCGATCGAACCCGAGAAACCTGAAGACGGGATTGCCAATATCGCATTCGGACTGGGGAAATATGTCGTAGAGGGAGGTGTTACCCTGAGGTTTTCGCCCAAACATCCCAGAAAGATCCTGCAGCTTTCCAACCCCGAGATGGCTTTGAAGGAGACCCAGAAAATATTCTATGCACTGAATCTGGATCCCTCCAGTTTTAAACCGGATGTTGATGACGCGATCAATTTGCTTAAAATTCCCGTAAATGAAGCCAATAAGGATAATTCACTGAAAAATATCGCCTCCACGTGGGATTTCGAGAACAATATCCTGCGGGATGGCATTCAGTTTCCGGGACAGCGTGTGATCACGTTTTCACAGCTCTTGAACCATAACGTCTTTCCACTTGCAGAGATCATCCACATGGCCCTTGAAATGGGATCACAGGAGATGAGCCGCCCGGTTGAGATCGAGTTTGCCGTCGACCTGAACCCGGTAAAAGGAGAACCCATGGTCTTTAACCTGCTGCAGATCCGGCCGATCGTTGACAATACGGAAATGATCGAAGAAAAGCTGGACACCATCCCCTTTGAAAAAACCATTTTATACTCACGGTCCGCCCTGGGGAACGGAACCATAAAGAATATCCGGGATATTGTCTATGTAAAGCCCCAGACCTTCATTGCCAGCAAAACACAGGATATCGCAATGAAAGTCAGCCGGTTGAATGAATGGTTCACCGGTGAGAAAAAAAATTACATCCTGATAGGACCGGGACGGTGGGGCTCGGCAGATCCCTGGCTGGGAATCCCCGTCAAATGGCCCCAGATCTCATCTGCCAGGCTGATAGTCGAATCAGGACTTTCACATTACCGCGTTGATCCCAGCCAGGGGACGCATTTTTTCCAGAACCTGACTTCGTTCCGGGTGGGATACTTCACAATCAATTCCTATATCCGGGAAGGACATTATGATGTTGATTACCTTTCCACCCTGCCTGCGGTTCATGAAGATGAATACCTGCGCCACGTCTGCTTCGGACATCCTCTTGAGATCTTCATTGATGGAAGAAACAAACTGGGGGTGGTGATGAAGCCGGAGTGAAGATGAGAGGAGAGAGGAGAAAGGAGAGAGGAGATATGAGAAATTTAGGTATGGGTAGAATATGGGTATGTTTTATCTTGCTTGTATTGCCATCCATTAAGGGTTTTACGCAGTATTTTGACCTGGGGCAGGATCCTGCATCGATCCGGTGGAGACAGATCCGGACACAAAATTTCCAGGTCATTTTCCCGGACTATTACGAGGCGAAGGCCCGCCGGTTTGCAGCGGGACTTGAGCAGGTGGCTGCCAGCGGAACCAAGACCCTCTCCTCCAAACCCAGAAGGCTACCGGTCATTTTTCACGCACAATCCGTCACCAGCAATGCCATGGTCCCCTGGGCACCCCGACGGATGGAAATATTCACCCCGCCGCCGCAGGACATG
>DAOQWY010000022.1 GCA_035342335.1 Bacteroidales bacterium | reverse complement strand
GGTGGCATCATTTTATTTCAGGAAGTGGTACCGGTTTGGTTCAGGGCGGAAATGCCAGTGGGCGAAAATGGGCTCTGGCGTATTACATTGATCATTTATTTAATGAAATTCCAATTAAGCAAGGCGGATATCAGAATCCAGAACTTGTTCCAGAAGATCGGGAAAAGAAAAATCACTTCAACTTTTTGGTAGAGAATAATCATTCCAATGGTTTGGGTATTGAGAAAAGGATTTAAATCCAAACCCTCCCCCCCAATTCCGCTCACCCCCCCTCCCTTTTTTCTTCTTGATGGATTTTGGGGATGGCCAACTAGCGATATGGGCTGGTATACCTCCAGACTTAATCCAGTTGGCCCAAAACTCACCAGTTTAATCATTGGTATTCCATATTCATTATCGCTCCGGTGCTGCCAAAACTCACCGGATTATGTCCATTGGGGAATTCATTTTTAACCTAGAGGTGGACGAGTGGACGAGAGGAATTGATGTTTTTGCACAAATACGTGGAAGTCCGGAGCCGATCCAGTGGGGGGGTACCTGGCCCCGTTGTCCAGAAAAAGTTTATTAAATCTGGTTTTTCTCTCGTACTCGTCCACCCCTGGTATTATTTGTAGCCGGGTTTAATTATTATCTGGCTATCCCCAAATGATTATTTAAAGTAAAAAAGAAGAGAATGGAGGGGGAGAAAAGGGAGAAGATTTTTGTTTCAATATCAACTGGCAAATCATTATCAGTAAAGGAGAAATAATCCAGAAATAAGCTACATTTGTAGTATAAGTCTTTGAAATGGAATAATTCACCGATTCAACATAAAAGAAGGTAATGAACCGGTATTTTTTATTAATGGCGATGATCATATGGAACTCCTGTTATGCGGGAACAGGAAATGCCAGGGATGGAGATCTTTTAATCTTTTCACTTGTTATCATCCTGATCCTACCCCTTGCCATTTCATATTATATTAATCTTATAAGAAAAAGAATCAAGGACAACACTTCAAGTTTCCCGCCCCATCTTCATTTTCCATTTTAGTTTCTTATTGCTTGATAGAGCCATATCTTTTGGGAAAAGTTCATCCAATGGATTAATAGTACTTTTCAATTTCCCCTTTTTGTGTTGGAAGGAGCACTGGAATTTGAATTCATACTGATGGTATGTCCCCAGGTCTCACCGGGTTGCCCAGAATTCGCCATTTTCATTAATAGTATCCAACATTCATTCATCATCCGGTGTCGCCACAGGTCACCGGGAACAATATGACAAGATATCCCCATTGAAATGTTATAAGGGGGGTGGACGAGGTACGAGATAAAAGTCCATTTTAAACAGGAACTCGAAGCAGTCGAAAATCAGTATACTGAAATACGAGTGCATATAAATAAAAGTATAAAAACCACATTTCATCTCGTACCTCGTCCACCTGCTGGCGTATAAAATCCTCCAATCCCGCCCCCAATAAGCGAAAGCGAAAAAATATTTTAGCAAAAATTTTTTTATTAAGCAAAAATTATATATATTTTTTTAAAACCATATTATTATGATGACAAATACTAATAATTCAATCCAGGGTTCATATAACCCCTTTGTTTTTCTCAATGTCGCCTTCTCAGATAGATACAGAAATTACGGCACATTTGATTTTGTGGTGGATCTTGATTATTTGAACGAAACGCTGGCCGAACATATCGAAAGATCCAATGAATGGGAATATATGGAAGAGATTTTATATAACCAGGTCATGCAAGACCGGTTCCGGCCCAAGATCCAATTAAAGAAATTCACCCGTAGTGTGGTTCATTATTTATGTTCCATGCCAGAATTTCAACGGGACTTCAGCCAAATGGTGGATAAAGGAAATGTATTTGTTTTGAATATAGATGTTGATGATCATACCCAATCCAAATTCTATCATAGTGAGCCCGAGGGTTTGATTAAATATTATTCCATTCCTGACCGCTCCCAATATGTTGGAAATTCAGAAATATTAATATCCTTCAGGTCCAAATATTCCCTGCTGGATAATAATGAAAAAAGGGTGTTCACCAATTTTGTCGGTTTGGCACACGAGAATGAGAATAATTCATTTCTAATGACAGATGATGAATTGTACGAATGGTTCTTGGCCGGTGAATATGAAAAGGGGGGTATTTGTGATAATGATAAACATTTATTTCAGTCCATTTTGGAGAATCTTTTTGTTTATGAATTCATAACAATTAAACATTCCCAAGACGAAGATGATGTTATAAGTATTTTCGAGATTGGTATCTGTGATCCTGAGATAGTAGATGGTGTTATTAAAATCAATTCTGAAGCAGATGGAAATTGATAGATCCACCCAATCGGTATTATCATATGGCCGGTTAATTGGCGAATTTGCCGATAGATGGGCGCAGATAATGAATTTTGCGAAGGGAAGATATTTGGATAAAACAATTACTATATCTAAAATCCAATTAGGCTTAATCTGGTTGGCCCAGAACTCGCCAGTACGGCCATTGGTATTCCAACATTCATTTATTATCCGGTGTTGCCAAAACTCACCGGATGATGTCCATTGGGGGGTTCATTTTTACAACCCCTCTCAAATCATTAAAAACGCTGGATTCCGCCTCCAATCAGCAAATCCTGAAAAAATATTTTATTAAAAATTTTTTTATTACGCAAAAATTATATATATTTTTAAAAAATGTAATAAAGTATCATAAATTCAAAAACTAATTAACTATGAAACAAACAAGCAATAATTTAGAAAAGGAGATAGAAAATCCTATTATCTATATCAACATTCATCTTTCAGATAAAAGGCAAGGATATGGGTCATTTGAATTTGTTGTTCAACTTAATACTTTAAAGGAGCTAGTCGATAAGTATTCACATTTATCCAAAGTTGATCCCGGCATTGAGCAAAAATCATTTGAGGAGTTCGTAAATTCAAGGTTCAGACCCTGGGTAAATGTGGAGAAGTTCACCACCAACGCTATGAACTATTTCTGTAGCCTGAAGGAAGTACAGACCAATCAAGAGAAGTTTTTATCTAAAGGATGTACAATAGAGATAAAAATTGATATTGATCACATTGAGCGTACTTCTATAGAATTATTATCAAAACAAAAAGATCCCGATTGTTATATAGAGCCAGATTATGTGTTCTTTGATGGCTGGACAGATGTCCTAATGTCTTGTATATCCAAATTAGATTTTCTGACTCCAGTGGAGCTTGATTATTATTTGGATCTACTGACCTATATTCAAAATAATGAAGATTACAAATGTACTCTTTCAAATGAGGAAATTCGTTCATTAATGTTTAAGGACAAGATGGGTCTATATAATGATGAAGAAGAATGTCTTTGGGATATTGAATATTTACATGAACGATTATTATTTTATGAAATAATTGAGTTTAAATTCATTGATGGAGAGGGTGATAATCAGCATCGCAGAGAAATTACTATACCTGATTTGGAAGCTGCCACAGAATTATTTGGTTTTATTGAGTTGTAAGTTCATTTTGAAGGAATTCCATATTATTTTGTTGGTATACCCTGGCGTACTATCGATATCGAAATGATGATGACCATTATTTCAACGCCAATCATTCAAATCCTGTCCATCTATTTTTCCAAAATTTTCGGCCAAAAATTTTTTCCGGCGTTTTGGGATGTTATCGGTTTTGGTAAAAAAATTGGCCAGAATTTTTGGAAGGACATTGTTCTACCCCATACAAACAAAGGAAAACATATATTAATGGAGGATACAAGGGGGGACTTCAAGCGGGTCTTCTGGAGCTTCCTGGGTAGGGGGGGAGAATGACCATCTGCCAATCATTATTTCCATATGATCTTCTGAAACCCGCATCAATACTCAATTTTTTTTACTTTGGCCCCCATTTTTTTGATCAAAAATTTTGTTTTTAGGATTTTTTTCTTTATTATTTATAAAAACGAGTAATAACAGAAGAAAATAAAAATAAAAGAATATGATTGAAACACGATTTTACACCATGCAGACCTTGCCGTTGTATATCAACCTGTCAAGGAGCACCATCTACAAAATGGTGAGCAAGAATACCATTCCCCATATCAAGATTGGGACACGGACATTATTTGACCGGGAGCAGATTGATCGATGGGTATTAAATGGCGGTAGGATAGAGGATGAACTACCGCAATTACCAAAAATCCAGTAAAGAAGATGGCGACATTCAATATTGTGCTGGATAAGCGAGTAAAGAAAAAAGGGGACACATACAATTTATCCCTGCGTATTGTTGATGTGAACCAGGTCAACTATGTTATTCTTGGAAGGATGACCAAGCAACAATATCAATCCGTATTTATAAGGAAAGCGCTGGATGAAGATAGTATCCAGTTCCGTGAGACCTGTGCTGGTTATGTCGCCAAAGCGGAACGGATATTCAATGGTATGCGGACATTCGAGCCAAAGAAATTCCGTGAATTGTTGTTCGCCAAAGAACCGGAAGTTCCCAGCGATAAACTATTGATGAAGGATTTGTTCAAATATTTCCTGGACAATGTTAAAACCATCAAGAACAATACACGTATCCATTTTCGAAACGTAGGCCAGATATTGGAAAAATACCAGCCAGGAATGACCATATGGGATATTACACCAGAATTTCTAAAACAATATGAAAAAGATAGACTGCGTGCGGGTAATTCTCAGAGTACCATCGATTCATATACAAGGGATTTGCGGCGGGTGATAAACTATTGTCTGAATGAAAAGAAGATCATCCCCCGCACATACGAATATCCATTTGGGAGAGGCGGATACAGCGTCAAAAGTTTCTGGCCGAAAAAAGATGTAATGACAGATGATGAAATCAAACAGGTGGTAGAATTCGATGATTTTGATGACCCTGCCCAAGAATATGCCAGGGATCTCTGGCTGTTCTTGTATCGTTGTAACGGGATCAATTTTGTGGACGCCTTGCGGATGCGCTGGAATGATATCCATCAGGATAAATTCATCATTTTCTTTCGCCGGAAAACGGAAACAACGCGCAAGAACAATAAAAAACAGATTGTGGTTCCCGTAACGGAGAAATTGGCGGAGCTCATCGAAAAGATTGGTGATAAAGACAGCCCATTTATATTAGGCCATATAACCGATGGGTGTGAGGATTATACATTGGATAACCGGTGTCATAAATTGGCGGTACAAATAAACAGGCGTCTCTTGGAGATCCAGAAGAAATTAAATCTTTCAAATCCACTAAAATTAGAAACGGCCAGAGATTGTTATGCCTCGACACAAAAACGGAACGGGATATCCATAGATGTAATAGCGGAGATGATGGGTCATAGTAATTCGGTAGTAACGGAACATTATTTGGATAGTCTGGATATGGAGAAGACCTTTGAGATCAATAGAAATATCTACTGAAAAAAACGCGCCAGGAAACGCGCCAGGATTTTAGAAAAATAGGGAAAAAAAGTGGATGGTTTAAATTAATCCCAATTTAAAAGTAAGTCCAGACAAGGGAAGGAAAACAGAGGATAAATAATTGATAATCAATTAATTGTCTCTTAATCATCGGGTCGTAGGTTCGAATCCTACCGGGGAGACCTGAAAAAACCAGCGCGTGTGAGCGCTGGTTTTTGATTTATGATGAACGATTAACAGATATTTGATTTTTGATTTTCAGTAGGTTAGGGGATTCGACCAGCACATTTGTTAAACTCAGGAATCCTTCGAATATCGCTACATCGTTACATCGCTCTATCGCTACATTTCTCCGCCGCGCCAGAAACGCTCGTCCCCTGTCTGGCGAAATAACAAATATCCCATTCACCCCCTTCATCAGAGTATTCCATTCCCGCAAGCCCCAAAAAAAATAATATTGTTAATATCAAAGAAATTAGTTAACTTTATGCCGTTCTAAATTCCGTTATTTCCCATCCAATTTTTCTAGTTATCCTGATGTGACCAGGACGTTAAATGTTACCCCATGAACCGAAAGGGTTTTTTAAGCAGTATTTTGATCGGTGCAGCTGGTGTCCTTGTACCAGCTGACAAAGTAGTTTCAAAATCCGGTGTGAAGCAAAAGGTCAGGCTCGGAGTGGATTTTATCGCCGGATTCCAGTATTATGACGGGCCTGATGCTGAGTCGCTTCTTGAAGCCGGTATGCCTCTTAAGTTGAACCGCGAACCTCATAATCGTTATGACCGCAACGCCATTGAAATCTGGTCGGGTGATGCCAAGCTCGGTTATGTTCCCCGTTCAGGAAATAAGCCCATTGCCCGGCTAATGGATGAAGGTGTGAATGTGCAGGCCAGAATATTGGAGATTGATCCGCTCAGTTTTCCAGGTGGCAGTGTAAAAATGGAGCTGTATTACCTTTGGGATGCTGCATAAGATTTTTTGCTGAAACTGGTGTGGTCATGTCGCAATTGCAGAGGCCGGACTGAGGTGGTCAAAAAAATCGGCGTATCCAGCAATGGGCTTTATCTAAATATTTTTAGGTAATTTTCAAATACATATGTTCTACTTCTCTGGCCACCTGTCGTTTCTTTTAAAATACCTGTTTTCTCTAAATCAGAAATGAGTTTATAGGATGACGGCATCGATATAGATACGATCTCACTCACTTTGTCTGCGGCAATCATGGGTCGTTTGTACAAATAATCAATTACTTTTTTGGCTTTTAATGCCCTGCTTCCCAATGATTGAATGTCTGAGTCGGTTTGTTTTTGTAACTGCATGATCGAATCAAATGTTTTTATTCCATTCCTTGCAGTTTCGGTGATGCCGACAAGGAAAAATTTGTACCATTGTCCCAAATCATTTTTTTCTCTGACCGTTGTTAGATTATCGTAGTAAAGTTTTCGGTTTTTTTCAAAAAAGTCTGACAAATACAGAACAGGTTTCTGAAGGATTCCTTTGCTTACTAAATACAATGGGATCAATAATCTTCCAACTCTTCCATTTCCATCAAGAAAGGGGTGGACAGTTTCAAACTGGTAGTGAATCAGTCCAATTTTCAGGAGTTCTGGTATATGAAGTTCTTCATTGTGCGTGAACTTTTCAATATCACTCATTAATTCCGGCACCGACGTGTAGACAGGGGGAACGAAAATGGCATCATTAATTGTTGCCCCTCCGATCCAGTTTTGACTGACCCTAAATTCACCAGGCTGTTTTTTTTCTCCTCTTACTCCTTGCAGCAATATTTGATGAGCCCCCCTGATCAGCCTTGATGAGAAAGGTAATTCTACTAATTTTCCAACAGCCCATTCCAAAGCTTTCATATAGTTCTGAACTTCCTCCCAATCATCGCGTTTATCCAATGGCAGATCCTCTTTATCCAAAAGAGCTTCATCCACCTTTGTCTGAGTACCTTCAATTTTACTACTCTGAGTTGCTTCCTTCAGAACATGCATGCTTATATATAAGTCAATATTGGGGATGTATTTTGAATACATATCCAACCTGCCCAGTTCTCTGTCTGCCTTGCTCAATAACTGCAATATTTCCATATTGTCGATTTGCAGTTGTTTGTTTATCAATTCTGGTTGGAAGCTTTTATAATAACCCTGACTTCTATATTGTCCCGATTTGAACTTTTTCATCATGAAATTTTAAACAAAGATAATCATTATTTAAGATTTTGTCCGATTTCTTGAATAAAACCCTCACTACGTTGGGGATAACGGGCACGACGAAGGAGAAGTCAGGAAGCGGCGCGGCAGAAGTCATCCCCGGCCAAGCAGGGATCTGCATCCATTCCTTCATCCTTTTCCTGTCGGAATAACAAGAACCCTTCGAATATCGCTCCATCGTTCCATCGTTACCTCGTTCCATCGTCACCTCGCTCCCTATTTCCGCCACGCCAGAAACGCGCCAGGATCTGTGGAAATCACTCAAACGGACCAGGTAAATTGAAAGACTGCTCGGTACATCTATTTTACCTTCAGCAATTCATCCAAACCTGCAATCTTAAAGGTCTTCTTTATGACAGGCGAAGCGTTGATAATGTTGAAATTGCCATCTTCCACCAGGCGTGAAACAACAATACATGAGCGAATGAACGAGGATGCAATGTAAGTCACCTCCTTCATATCGAAACAGACCTTCAAACTTGCCGGATTTGCAAGTGTCTTTTTGCTTTCGCCTGCCATATCCGTGACCCTGGAAAGGAAAGCCTCATTGTTCTCGGTACCCATTCTTCCGCTGATGAAGCAAACAAGCTTATTCTCGGGCTTACTGAAATTAAATTCTAACATGTCATTGATTTTTATAATACGCTGAATCAAGATTTTTCCCGGTGAATTTTTCCGAATTGTACCTATCCAGATCAAAATTATGGAAACTATAATTGGGCCTTCGGCGGGCGACACGCTGGATGTTGATCAGGTGCTGGGCCGAGATGTTTTCCGTCGTAATGTTCTTTCCGCCCGTTCCACAGCCCAGTGTCAGCGAGGGAGCCAGTGTATTGTAGGTCCAGCCGACGGCTCCCTGTGATGATGGGGTATTCACCACAATACGGCCGGCATTCATGATCTGTGCAAACTCGATAACCCTTTTGTCATCGTTCGCATAAATGCTGGCAGTATGCCCGATGCCGCCGAGGAAATTGAGGTCGATGCAGGTCTTGATGGCGTCGTTGTAGCTGTCGCATTCAAAATAGCCCAGGATCGGAGCCAGTATCTCGCCGGAAAGCGGGTAGTCTTTGCCAATGCCATTCAGCGGGGCAAGCATGAGATGAACGTTTTCGGGCAACATGATCCCGGCAAGATCTGCAATATATCTTGCCGGTTTGCCGACAATAGCCGCACTCATGCCGCCGGAAGACGGATCAATTGCTACATTCTCAAGTTTTTTTACCTCTTCAGGATTGAGAAAATAGCCTCCCTGCTTTTTAAATTCCGCCATCACCTTTCCGGAGATTTTTTTCTCCACTACGATGGATTGCTCGCTGGCACAGATGGTGCCGTTGTCAAAGGTCTTTGAAGAGATCACGCTGCTTACGGCAAATGGAATATCGGCGCTTTTGTCGATAAACACCGGCACATTCCCCGGCCCAACGCCGATGGCAGGATTCCCGGAGCTGTATGCGGCCCTGACCAGCCCTGTTCCGCCTGTTGCCAGGATCAGCGCCAGCTTTGGGTGGGTCATGATGGCATGTGTAAGCTCCCGTGAATGTTCCTGTACGATCTGCAGACAGTCGTCCGGGGCGCCGGCTTTCAGTGCGGCTTCATAACAGATCCTGACCGCCTCCTTTCCGGCGTTGATGGCGTTCCTGTGCACACTGAAAATTACAGGATTCCGGCTTTTCAGGCAAATCAATGTTTTATACAGAACGGTCGAAGTTGGGTTGGTGACAGGGACAATGGCAAAAATCGGCCCTAAAGGCTGCGCTATTTCCGTGATTCCTGTCAGGTGGTTTTCGGAGATGACTCCAACCGTTTTCATGTTTTTTATGCTCTCATAAACCAGTTGGGTGGCAATTACATTTTTGAGCACCTTATGCTGCCAATTGCCCATGCCGGTTTCCTCATGGGCCATTCTGGCCAGTTTCACCCGGGCATTAAAACCCGCATGGAATACTTTTTCGACGATCCGGTCGGTTTCTTTCTGGTTAAGCTGCTGGAATACAGCCGCAGCGATCTGCGCTTTTTCGAGCATTTCATCGGCCATTTTTTCAAAGTCATTCATAATTTTTCAATTTGGTGGGTCTTCTGTTTGTTTAGGCTGTCACTGCAGTTCGGAAGATGGAATTTTTTTTGTAAGGATCAGTATGTTGCAGTCATTTACCCTTTGGTAATCCACCTCATCCATCAAATTCCTGATCAGGTAAATTCCCAGGCCACCCGCTTTGCGTTCCCTTGCCGGCTTGTCAAGGTCATCGGGTGGAGGCACCTGAAGAGGGTTAAACTCAGCGCCATGATCAGTAAAGGATATCTTCAGGTGATTGTCTCCCAATGCTAGTTCCACCAGGATATTATCCCTGGCCGTTTTTGTTTTATAGCCATATCGGATGATGTTGGAAACGACTTCCTCGGATGCCAGATTCAGCTGAAACAAAAGTTCAGGGGCAATATCCCACTCAGCCCCTGTCATCTCCAGGAAGGCATTGAGCCGCTCCAGTTCAGACATGTTGTTATGAATGGAGATTTTATGTTTCATCGCCCTTTGGAAGGTTTCTTTTTGCTCTGTCAGGCCATAGGATAAAACCATCAGGGTAATGTCATCCGATTGTTCTGCCCCCTTTGTGAATTCAGCAATGCTCTCCAGAATCACCTGGGTTGTTTCCTTTACTGTCGCTTCTTTACAAGGGCCTGACAGAATTTCCTCCAGCCTGTTCTCGCCGTAGATCTCCCCTTCCCGGTCCATCGCTTCAGTTACCCCGTCAGTATAAAGCACAATGCGGTCGCCGCCGTTTAACAAGATCTTGTCATGATCGTACGGCCTGTTAAAAACCACTCCCAGTGGTGCACCATGCGTTGCCTTCAAGCCGGCAAACGTTCCGTTCTTCTTCAGGATGTAAGGATAGTTATGCCCGGCGTTGCAGTATTCCAGTTCGCCGGTTTTCATGTTCAGCAATCCCAGAAAAAAGGTAACGAACATGGCTTTGTTATTATCAACGGCAAGGTCGGAATTCATTTCCTGGACAATTTCCCTGGCATTCATCTTTTTACGGGTCCTGGAGCGGAATAGCGTCCGGGTAATGGCCATCGTAAGGGAAGCAGGAATTCCTTTCCCGGAAACATCGCCGATGCAAAAGGCCAGCCGTTCATCCTGCACAAAGAAGTAATCGTAAAGGTCGCCTCCCACCTGCAGTGCCGGTACCAGAGAGGCATAGATATCCATATCACATCGTTGTGGGAATGGGGGGAAGGTTTTCGGGATAATGGACTGCTGGATGTCGTAAGCAATCTTAAGCTCACCCTCAATCTTTTGCCGGGCAGCAGTTACCTCCTCCAGGTTCCGGATAAATTCCCTGAGTTGTCCCTGCATCTGTAGAAAACTGTCGGAAAGCTGTCCGATTTCATCCCTGGAGCGAATCCTGGGAAGCTCGGCATCAAAATTACCGGAACCAATCAGGCGTGTTGCGAATGCCAGTTTTTCCAGTGGCGTGGTAATCTTCCTGGAAATGATCACGATGGTGATCAGAATGATCAAAAATCCGATCAGGCCGAACAAAAGAATTCTTTGATGCAGGCTGTACATATCGGCCAGGATGACTTTCTCAGGGATCACAATAGCGATTGACCAATGATTGCTTTTTACAGGCGCATAGAAAATGTAGTAATCTTCATTCCGCACAAACGAGTAATATTTCCTGAAACCTGTGACTCCGCTTACCATCTCTCGGGCTAACCCAGCAAGTTGAGGCAGATTGTTTTTTTCAGCATAGGAAAAGATATTGTCGATTTGACTCACAACGGAGTCAGAACGTGAAATATACTTGCCCGTTGATGAAATAAGGAATACATAACCTGTTTCATAAACCTGCAAAGTCCTGATCATTTCACTCAGCTTCTGAATGGACAGGTCAACGGTAACCACCCCCCGGAATTTATGACTGCCGTCGGTAGAGAAAAACGGTACGCTGTACGTGATCATCATGATGTACCCGCCACCCTCGTCAAAATAGGGTTCTCCCCAGCAGGGGCCTTTTTCCCGGGGCAACGTGTACCAGTCCCATGTCGTGTAATTGTAGTTGTTCTCCCCAAGATCTTTTAGAATCAGCGAATCACCTGAGCGATAGTAATATGGGGCATAAAATTCCTTATCATCCCATAATGAAAACGGTTCAAAAGCCACGCAACATCCAAAAATCTCATCGTTCGGGATGACAAGCATCTTCATTATGTTTTGAAGGTTATTTACGTCGATTGCACCATTTTCAATAAGAGCCGCCAGATTTTCAGGTATTTTACGGGGCGGGAGCAACACACTTTCGATCTGGTAAAGGGTGCTCTGGCTAAGATTTATAGCGCTTCTTCTGACTTCTTCCAGGATAATCTTCCGGGTAATTCTGTAATTGTATACAACAATAAGGAAGAAAACTGCAAAAACAGCTGTCAGGACGTACATACTTAATTTAAAGGCCAGTTTTTGTTTTGCGATCTTCATGAAGTAACCGTATAGGATAATTTGGACGGGCAGACTGGCTGGAAAAGAAAAAGTCTTTTACAAATATAAGGAGATCCGGTGCAAAATGTACATACCGTACAGATTGGCGGGTCGTTTTATCCGGCAGGTGCAGTCTGTACCAGGATAATGAGATTCCCGCCAAAGCAGCGACCTGCATCCATTCCTTCATCCTTTTCAAATCGGACTAACAAGAATCCTTTGAATATCCCTGCGTCGTAACATCGTTACATCGCGTCATCTTCCTAACGCGCCAGGAATGTGCCGGGACTCGAGGGAAATAATCAATTCCAAAGCTTATTGTGCAACATATCAAATCCATCCCCAATTCATTCCACGGTGGAAAGAAGTCTGACCCCAACCGCATCCATTTCTTTAAGTATTTTGTAACTTTACCAAAGATCAGTTCGTGAAGTCTTTAGACAGGTTATAGAAATAGTACAGATAAGCATTAAAGATTTAGGAATGAAATCTTACCTTAAAGTCATTTTACTGGTTCTTCTCCCAATAGGATCAATGGCTCAGTTTAGCCATCCCGACAGTTTAATTCAAGCATTAAAACTTACTACAAGTGACTCATCGCGCGTTTCAATAATGGAAGGCCTTGTTGATTATTATGCAGAAGCTAACAGAGATTCTGCAATTTATTATAGTGATGAAATTCTGTTGTTGGTCAATAAAAATAATAAAAAGCTGGAAGAAGCTAATTGCTGGTGTTATAGAGGTTATCTATTAATGAAGTTGGGAAAATATCCTGAATCCTTTTCATGTTTGCAACATGCACTTAACATTGCTGAAGATCCCGAAAGCGAAAAAAATACCTGGTATTCTTATTCCTCTCCCCGCAAAATCCGTCTTAGAGTTTTAGAATACATCCATCACAATTTTGGTCATCTGATGGGCAATACCAACAACACGGAACAACAAATTCTCCACTACAACGAAACCCTTAAAATTGCAGAAGAAATTGGTGACACCTCAATGCTGGGATTTGTGACCATGAACCTGGGGAGTACCTATTTACATCTTGGCAAAATAGATTCTGCATTATTAATGGAAAAGAATGCTGAGTTGATTTTAAAACAAACCGGAGAAAAAAAATACCTCTCTTATGTTTACTATATCCTGGGCAATATTTATTTGAAAAAAGGAGACAAAGATTCTGCATTGCAAAATTATCACAAAGGTATAGATGCAGCTATCGAACAAAATAACATTGCTTATGAAGGTTCCATTTACAACAGTTTAACCAATTTATTTCTGCTCGAAAAAGATAAAGATTCTGGTTTGTACTACGCAAAAAAGTATTTGAAAATATTACAAACGATGGGTTCAACAAATTTGGGTACGGCATATCAAAATTTGTTTGAGGGCTATAAACTAAAAAATGAAATGGACAGTGCATATAAATACCAGGGATTGGCTTTGATTTCCAAGGATAGTGCTTACAATAAAACCATTGAAAATTTAACAGATTTTCAGAAACTGTATTTTAAAGAACAAATGCGCCTGCAGGAACTGGAGGAGGAAAAATCTCTTTCTGAGGCCAAGGCAAGAAACTATGCTTTTCTAACAGGATTGGGTGTGTTTCTGTTCATTGGATTTATGCTCTATCGAAATAACAGACAACAGCAAAAAGCAAATAAAGTGCTTGTTAAAAAAAATGAAATTATAGCTGAATCAAAAAAACGGAGCGATGAGTTGCTTTTAAACATTCTTCCCATTGAAGTGGCAGAAGAATTAAAGCTAACCGGGCATTGCCAGGCAAAAACATTCAGCATGGTTACGATAATGTTTGCCGATTTTAAGGACTTTACAAGTGTAAGCGAAAAGGTAAGCGCCGAATTGCTGGTTGATGAGATCAATTATTGTTTCAGCGCCTTTGACCTTATACTTCCGAAATACAAGGTTGAAAAAATAAAAACTGTCGGAGATGCATATATCTGTGTGGGTGGAATGCCAACATTAAATTTCACGCATGCACCGGATGTGATCAGTGCTGCGCTTGAGATCAGAAACTTCATGCTTGAACGTAAAAAGGAAAAAGAGACGAGGGGGGAAATTCCATTTGAATTAAGAATAGGGATTCACACCGGGCCGGTTGTAGCAGGAATTGTGGGAGTAAAAAAATATGCATACGACATCTGGGGCGATACGGTAAATCTGGCAGCAAGAATGGAAAGCAGCGGTGAAGCGGGCAAGATCAACATAAGCGGAGTAACGTATACCCTGGTGAAAGATAAATTCAATTGTACGTATCGTGGTAAAATTGTGGCCAAAAATAAAGGTGAAGTGGATATGTATTTTGTGGAAGCATAACATTGGCCGCGCCGGAAAATTTGATCACCCTGTGCCGGTCTGACCAGCTATTCTTATGGTTCACACGATCAATTATATAATACTATAGTTTTTCCCGGCGTGGATTGGTCAATTAAACTGGGGCATCCGCTTCACCCCAGGATGTTGAAGAAGTACCCGGCAATCAATAGAATGAATATGACCGCAACAGGGACAATGGGAGGACGGCCTTTCGTCCTGGTCCTGACCAGAAGCATGGCATAAAGGGAGCCGAGCGCCAGGATGCTGCCAGCAGCAAGGATGGTCAGGGCAATGGAGTGTTCATGGCTGTGAATGAAACGTATCTGCAAAACAGCGAGTACAAGGGATACCGAAAGGAACCCTCCGCTGGCGGCTCTCATCAAAGCCAATATCAGTGTCCTCACTTCCGGCGACAGTTCAACCCATTCTTTCTGAACCGCCTTGCGGTGATAACTCATGAATTTTCTTTTGATAAGGTAAAGGATGCCGAACAGAAATGCCAGTGCTGCTGCTGCAAAAGTGCAAATAGTTCCGATTATGTCAGCCATGGATACAGTTTTGAAAATGATTGAATACGTTCATCCGTTTGAGGATATCCTACATGTATTGATCAAAAAAAGGTAAGTCAAGGTTTTCAGGTACGATCGCCCTCTTTCCCTCTTCAATTTCATGAATGGTCTGAATCAGGAAGTCGTTCAGGGGAGCAGGTATGTTGAGCGATTTAGCCTGCCGGGCAAGATATCCGTTGAGGAAATCGACCTCTGTGGGCTGCCCCGCCTGGAGCGACTGAAGGCTGGAGGATTTCAGCCGCCTGTATTTCAGACCGATGATCCGGATGATCAGATGGCTCCTGGTTTGTCCTATACGGGTTGTATCATCGGCAATTTTATAGAAATCGACCTTCCCGCCGTATTTTTCCACTTTTATTCCCAGCGCCTTTCCGACAGCGATCCCTTCCCGGATGATATGAATGAAGATATTTCGCGCTTTTCGTTTTGCGAGCATCTTGCCGAGTGTAAGCCCGCACAGTGCACCCAACGTGGTGATGCAGGAATTTATGATCAGTTTGGAATACAGGTACCCATGCAAGTTGTCCGTTAGGATGACCGGTGCTATGGTACTCAGTATTTCCCTGACGAAATCAAAATGAAACGGTTTCCGGGATCCCTGATACCCAATGACCAGATCTCCTTTTGAGGTCATTTCCAGCTCACAGGGCCCGTGAACGGTTGCGCCCCAGCCAATGATGCAACCAATGACCTTTTGGTCACCAAAAATACCGGAAAGGTATTCCGGGCACATTCCGTTTTGCATCGACACAATCACCGCATTTTCACTGAGAGCCGCTTTTATATCCCTGGCAACCTGTTCCAGCGAATTCGCCTTGGTTGCGATCAGGACAACATCTTTTTTTTCACGTACTTGCCGAATATCAGCGAAGGCATTCACTCGCACCCTGAAATCTCCCCTCATTCCCCTGACATGGATACCCTCTTCTGTTATTTTATCCGCCAGTCCGGGCTGGATATCCACAATTTCAATGTCATATCCTGTACGGGCGATATGTGCCGCTGTAATTCCTCCAATACCTCCTGCACCGATGACCAGTATTTTTGGTTGTTTTGTTTCCATGGGCTTTTAAAATAAATCACGGATTAGAATAGGTAAATATAGTAAATGTTTGAGCTTTTTGTATCCATAGTAATGAACTTCTGCGTCATTTGCTGATAATGATTTCTGCCACTTTATCACGCATTTCCAGAAATACCGGTTTGAGCGGGCTGTCACCATCCGTTCCGTAATTTACGATCATGGACATGAAGGCATTATGTTCCGGGAAATAGAAAAGTGTAGTGGTCTGATAAAATTGGACAGAAATTAAAAGTTAGTAAATTGCTGCCCGGAGAGATTAACCCAATTCATTTGGGAGCCTTTAATAATAATTCTGATAATGTACAAAGAGCTTGTTTCAACTGTAATAGGATTATATATAATATGCTTTTCATCCGCCTTTGCTCAGGATCGGGATTCGATATCATCTTCACGCTGGAATCACGAGGTTGAGATCGACCTCATCTTTTTAAAAGATGATTTTATTTTTCTACCTATTTATTCTGCTGATAAAAATAGGCTGCACCTTGAAGCCCGGTATAATTATGAAGACATAAATACATTTTCAGCCTGGATCGGCTACAACTTCAGCGGTGGTAACAACGTTGAATACACTATTACACCAATGGCAGGCGGTATAATTGGTAATACAAATGGAATAGCTCCCGGTTTGGAAATCATTCTGGGATTGGATCGATTTGAGTTGTCTTCAGAATCGGAGTATGTTTTTGACCTTCACGATAATGGCAATAATTTTTTTTATAATTGGACAGACTTGACCTATTCGCCTTTCGAGTATTTATGGTTAGGATTAAGTGCACAATTAACACAAATGCCCCATTATGAACTTGAAATTGAGCCGGGATTTCTGATTGGTGGAGGATTTAAAAGGTATGAAATGTCTGGTTATCTTTTTAGCCCTGGATTTGATGAACTATACTTCGTACTGATCCTGTCAGCGAACTTTTGAGGCATATGCCGGTTAAATTGATCAGCCTTCGCCGATTGAAATTGATCTCCCTATCAATAAGATTTTCAATAGAATACTGCGGATAAGTTGTTCCGGCTCGGACTGGCAGAATCTTCGGCTCTGTGCAGAAATAATTGCCGTGTCCACAATAACTTTACTGACTATGGTCGGGATCTTCAAAAATTAAACCTTAAGCATCTTAAATGCATGCACCCACCTGTTTTCCCGGATACCCGGAATACACCACAGGATGCAAAGAGGTTCTATGGCACGGGCAGCTTCGGCTACTCCCATATCTTCAGGCTCCCAGCCAAACTGTTCCAGGATTTGTTTTACTTCAGATTTAGCTGCTTCATTGTTGCCACAGATGAACATAGTGGGTTTTGTTCCTCCGAAATCGGGATTGACCATCAGCGGGTTACCCACGCAGCTGAATGATTTGACAAGGTGAGCGCCGGGAAATGCTTCCTGAAGTTGTTCCATCAGGGATTGATCCGGACCGGTAAAAAATTTCAGCACACCGTTTGACGGGGGAGCGTCAGCAATCGGATTGGTGGTATCGATGATCGTTTTATTCCGGATGTTTTGCATGCCTGCAAGCTGCAGGGCGTTCTTTGCTGCGGTCCCTTTGACAGCCAGAACCAGAATTGTACCGAATGCTGCTGTTTCAGAAAAGGTTCCCGTTTTTATCTTTCCAGTGTTGCGGGATTTCCATTCGTTTAATTTGTCAGGATTGCGCGATCCAATCATGACCTCATAGCCATGCTTCGTGAAACCTGTTGCCAGAGCCTGCCCAACAGGCCCGGAACCAATAATGCCAATTTTCTTTTGATCCATGACGTTCATTATTTGTTTCAAAATTACAAAAACTTTTTTGAAAAAGCAACTTATAGTCAGTATTATTGATAGCTGAGCTTCGCCGGACACACTGCTTTCTCTATACGATCCTCAGGCTATTTTGTCTTATGCACGCTTGGCTTACTACTACAGTAGGATTTGATGCTTTGAACAGAATAGTGCATATCTTTGGAACCGGAACAAATCTGTCAATGAATCTACACGCGCAGCGTCAGAAACCAGGGCATCAGACTTGCCATGATATTTACCATTAACAATGCGAAGCAGTAAAATTTCCTACACATGTTTGAACAAAAACACAATGAAGATTTCTACCGGTTTAAGATTGGTCTTTTCAACTGTATTTCCGTTAGCGATGGCAGTTATGATTATAATCCCATGCACTTCTTCCCTGGAAAGACAGATGAGCAGGTCAAAGGAATCCTCAGTGATCACAATCTGCCAACGGATAAGTTAATATCCCCATATACATTTCTATATGTCGATACGGGTGTAAATAAAATTCTTACGGATATGGGAGGTGGTAAACTCGGCCCTAAAACAGGTAACCTGATCCGTAATCTGAAAGCTGCCGGTGTTCAGCCGGAAGATGTAACTATAGTTATTATTACTCATGCACATCCTGATCATATTGGCGGCACCCTTGATGATCAGGGCAATCCCAGTTTTCCAAATGCCCGCTATTATATGTGGAAGAATGAATGGGATTTCTGGTTCTCTGAAGAGGCATTCGGGAAATTCTCTGAACATCTGTCCAAAGTAGCACCCATTGAAGTTTTTATGAAAATTGCACGGGGGCAACTCAGTCCAATAAAAGACCGCATTGAACTTTTAACAGAGGAAACTGAAGTTTTGCCGGGCATCAGAGTGCACTTTACTCCAGGACATACACCAGGTCATATGGTGGTATCTTTCTCTTCTGAAGATGAAGAAATATTTTTTATCGGTGACGCCATCCTTTTTCCGTTTCTGCTGGAGCAACCTGATCTTCACCCGGTTTTTGATATTCAACCTATTGTTGCTGATGCCAGCAAACGCAAGCTGTGTGACCTTTTAGCCGAAAAGAAAGCATGGGTGCTTGCCCAGCATTTCCATCCATTTCCCAGCCTGGGTCATATTATAAAGAAAGGAAAAGGGTGGCAATGGCAGCCGCTTGAGGTAAAATAATAAGGCCGGAAGTCCTATTGCAGTCCTGTTTTCTCTAATAACAATGAAAATCGCTGATCACCTCGAAGATTATCTAATCCAGGATCCGTTAGCATCAGGAAAATTTGATCGCTGCGCATTTCAAGGACTTTTTCCATCCATGCAAATGCTTTATCCTTTTCACCCAGCAATGCATGACATACTGCCCGAAAGTAGGGCAGACAGTAAATTTGCTTATGGAAATCAAATCCCTCATCAATCAGCCAGTGCAAGCATCCTTCCATTCCTGATTTTGAATAAATATCCCCTATGATCTTTACATATTGTTCTGTCATAGGATCTTTTGATAACAGGTTTTGATATTCCCTTACAGCATCTGCATATAATCCCTTTAGCAGGTAAATAAAAAATAAAAAGTTATATGGTACAGGTACTGTATCATCGATCAGGAGTGTTTTCCGGAACTGTTTTATTGCATCATCATATTGCCGTAATCCGTAAAGGAGCAATGCATTGGAATTATTAGCGACAAGGGACAGCGGATCAAGCTCAAGAGCACGCTTAGAGTGTTCCAAAGCGTTTTTTGTCTTCCCCAGCCCTAAAAGATGTACAGTATACCACACACGCGTTTTCAGGAGGTTGGGATTAAGTTTAAGCGCTTTTTTAAAATTTAAATCAGCATCTTTCCATTTCCATTCATACAATGAATTTATAAAGGCTAAAGAAGCATACGTATCTGCAAGCTTATTATCAATTTTAAGGGATTTTAATAAGATTTTCTTTGCTATTGTCTTGGTATCTTTCGGTAATGAGTATCCCCAATTGGCCAGCATGAGATATGAGTCGGCCAAGCCTGTGCAGGCCAATGCATAATCTGGATCAATCTCACTGGCATTTTCAAAGTATTCAATGCTTTTTAATAATCCCTCTCTTGTTCTTTTATTCCAATGAAAAAGTCCTTTTAAATAGGCTTGGTAAGCTTCCAGGTTTTGAGTTTTGTTTTTAACAACCTGTTTTCTTTCTTCTTCAAACAGGTGTATCTTTAACTTTTCCGCAACAGCCAGTGATATCTCATCCTGAATTTCGAATATGTCTTTCATTTCCCTGTCATATCTCTCTGACCATAAATGGGAACCGTCTGATATACTTATGAGCTGAGTTGAGATACGAAGTTTATCACCTGCTTTTCTCAGACTCCCCTCAAGTATTGTTTCTACGTTCAGATCTTTACCGATTTTGCGGACATCCTCATATTTATTTTTATAAGAAAACGATGTTGTACGGGCGATGACTCTTAACCTTTGAATATGAGTCAACGCATTAATGATCTCTTCTGTAATCCCGTCACAAAAGTAATCCTGGTCTTTCTCCGGACTCATATCCTGAAATGGTAACACTGCAATGGATTTTTCTTTTGACGTACCATGACCTGTGCGAATGGATTCAGCGGTTTCTGATCTTTTTTGCCCGGCGATTAAGGTATAGATCCTGACCGGGTCCGGTATATTCTTCAGGTTTTTTTCTCCGTAAAATTCCGCCCTGATACCCCCCTTATTTTTGATATCATCGTAGGCTTTTTCGGAAATATATATTCCTCCTGGTTCCCCTGCTGCCTCGATCCTGGACGCTACATTGACGCCATCCCCGAACACATCGCCTTCACTCTCGATAATATCCCCGATATGAATGCCAATCCGCACGTTAAGGGAATGTTCCTTGCAGCAGGCCTTCTGAATTTCAAGGGCACAATTCACTGCATCGAATGAACTGTGAAAAATCGCCAGGGTTCCGTCACCGATTTCTTTGATGTACTCGCCGTCAAACTTTGCAATCGCTTCTTTATGCAGATTCCTGTTTTTCTCCAGGACACTCATCGCCAGCTTTTCATCCTTCGACATCAGGGCCGAATACCCGACGATGTCAGTGAACATAATGGCAGCGAGTTTACGCATAAAACTCGGGAATTGGATGCCGAAAGATATGAAAAAATAGGACAGGGCGCAAATAATATATCCTGTAAATGCCTCCGCGGCCGTCATTCCAAATGCTCCCTGACCTTTCCCTGGCCTTTCCTGGTAAAATTTACCTGCCCGTCTAGATTAAGTGAACCACCGGTAGTACTAACGGATTGTTCAGGGGGTAAATCCGAGTTCTTTTTTCATTTTATCCGGATGAAAAGGACGGCCGTGGGCCGGATAGACAATTTTAACGCCCAGCGGAAGAATCTTCTTCCAGCTTTGCTTTAGTTCTTCAATATCATCTGCATAGATGGGCAGCCCAGGTGTTAGCCGGAACGGAAACCTGTTATGTGCCATGCATCCTGCAAAGAGCTCTCCGGATTCCAGCAGGACACTGACCGAACCTCTTGTATGACCGGGAGTATGCAGTATACGGCCATCAATGCCATACTCCCGGAGTGAAAATTCTTCAGTGTCCATCACCATATCGGGTTTCGCATGTGGATACCTCATTACCCGTTTGAGTATGATCTTAAAGATAAATGCAGAAATTTTTCCCCACCTGGTCACGCCTTTCGGCCAGACCATTCGTGACTGTTCAAGAAAAGTTTCATCTTCCCTGTGGATGAGGATCCTGGCACCTGTGAATTCACGGATGTCCTTTGCCGTTCCCGCGTGATCAAAATGAGCGTGACTCAGAATGATCAGGCTTATTTCTGAAGGATCGACCGGCA
This sequence comes from Bacteroidales bacterium, assembly GCA_035342335.1. Lineage (NCBI taxonomy): Bacteria > Pseudomonadati > Bacteroidota > Bacteroidia > Bacteroidales > Bacteroidales bacterium. The sequence goes on along the minus strand of DAOQWY010000022.1, from coordinate 32,013 downwards.
TCCCGGAAAGGGATCTTTTGAAACGGTTTATTTTCCGGGGCATCCCGGCATCGAAGAGGACCGCACCTTTATCTTTGATCAAATAACACACGGTAAGGCCCAAACGAATCGGATAAACTGATAGCGACACGATTATAGGTTTTTTCAAGCACCAGACCTGCATCAAATATAATCAATTCCATGCTGTCCTTAACCGGATGCGCCGGAAAATTTGATCACATTGTGCCGGTCTGACCAGGTATTCTTATGTTTCACATTATCAATTATTTAATACTAAAGTTTTTCCCGGCGTGGACTGGTCAATTAAACTGGGGCATCCGCTTCACCCCAGGATGTTGAAGAAGTACCCGGCAATCAATAGAATGAATATGACCGCAACAGGGACAATGGGAGGACGGCCTTTCGTCCTGGTCCTGACCAGAAGCATGGCATAAAGGGAGCCGAGCGCCAGGATGCTGCCAGCAGCCAGGATGGTCAGGGCAATGGAGTGTTCATGGCCGTGACTGAAACGTATCTGCAAAACAGCGAGTCCAAGGGATACCGAAAGGAATCCGCCGCTGGAGGCTCTCATCAAAGCCGTTATCAGCGTTCTGATCTCCGGTGCCAGCTCTTCCCAATCTTTTTGCACGGCCACTCTGTGATAGTTCATGAATTTTCGCATTGTCAGGTATAGGATGCCGAACAGAAATGCCAGTACTGCCGAGGCGAAAGTGAAAATTGTTCCCATGCGTGTCTGTTTGAGAGCTGTAGCCTTAATTATTAAAAGTTCAATTACCTGAAGAAAATTGCCTAAAAAGTTGACTTTCACCTTTTTTATTCATAATTTCGGGTGTTCAAAAGGGATGAATGTCGTTGACAAATGAGCATTTCTCTGCAGCCCCTTTTCTGCTGCCATCTATCCACAAAGGCATTAGTCCCTTATCAAGTAATTACCTTGCAAATGATGTTAAATTTTTCAAGACCCTATGACTATGAAAAGATTCATTACCATCGTTGTCATTCTTTGTATTGGCATTATCGTGTCGTTGACTGTCAATGCCCAGATTGACAGGGGATTGAATAAAAATTTATTCGAAAATCCTCATTTTGCTAAAGTTTTAAAGCACCTTAATCCGGAAGATATTAGAGATGCCGGTCTGCCTCAGAAAACCTATGGCTATGCCTGGGATGCTGACTGGGTCCTTGAATTTTATTATGAAACTCTCTATTATCCCAATGGATACCCACATGTTGATACGGATTATGATATCGGTACCAATCTACCGAATTACAGATCGACATATTATTGGGACGGAGAAGGCCGAATAACGGAAATGTTAGAAGAAACGAATGAATCCGGTTCCTGGGAAAATGCCTATAAATACACATTGACCTATGATACTCATGGAAATTTGGATACGGTGAGCGAATATGTGTGGTGGGGAGAACCCGATCCCTCATGGTGGATGATGAATGGATACCAGTATAGCTATGAGTACACGCCGGAGGATTGGGTATCTTCCATAAGTACACAAAATTACAGTTATACTTCTGGATGGTACTGGATGGTGAAGGAAACCTATACTCTGGATGCGAATGGATACCCAACCCAGATATTATTTCAAGAATGGGACCTCTATGAATTGGATTGGAAAGATTTCTACCATTATATAGATATTGATTGGCATGAGTATGACCCCGGTGCTGGTTATAGTTCGTTACTTGGGACGGCAGTTGCATCTTTTGTGTATTTCGTGGAAGAATTATGGGAATATGATTTCTGGGATCCTAATATCAGAGAATCAACCGTTTATGATGCAAACGGGGGTTGGGAAATGACCCGGGAAATGTATTGGGGTGGAGGCTATTGGGGAAATTATATTCGTGAAACCTTGACGGTACTGAATAACTACCCACAACTCTTTAAACATGAAGAGTGGTTTGCAGATTCCTGGTATCATTCGTCAGGAGAACAATATTTCTATACGTTTGATGGAGAAAACCTGACAGAAGAAATCATTCAGGCCTATGATCCTTCTCTTGAAGAACCCTATGTAAACGACGAAAAGTACGTATATGGCGATTTCTTTTATGCAACCGGACAGGATGAAGTACGATCAGAATTCGAATTGTTTGTTTATCCCGATCCGGTATCCACAGCCATCACGATTGAAATCCCTGCTTTAATACTGCAAAATACCTATCTGACCATTTTGAACCTTGATGGTAAGCAACTCATAACACGCAGGATAACGGAACCAAAGACTGATATTGATGTTGATGCTCTGCAAAGTGGTGTTTATTTCGTACGGGTGCAGAATGACAGAACGGTGATGGTGGAGAAGATCATCAAGCAATAACATTCATTTCTATAAACTATACCATATCCGGAAACAGAGTTCGACTATAAAAAGAAGGTAAAAAATGAACATTCTAATGGCTGTAGTTTTCGCCTTGGCTGGTATGGTACTTATGGGACTCATCGTGTGTTTTGCAATGCCTTCATTCATGCTGGTCAAGCACAGGAGTGTCCTGAGCTATGACGAAACTGTCACAGCCCTGAGCGAAAACCTCAATAAGATACAGGACTGGAAGGTGCTTACCGTGAACGACTATCATAAGAGTACGGAGGCTTTTGGGCAGGATGTTTGGCGGCACCACTAGCAAAGTAATGGGCATGGCCGGTAAAGATATCCGGAAAGTCATTGCTTCCGCAACTGTCCGGTAAAATGCAGCACCGATTCTTTCTCTGATTCATCGCGCAGTTACATTCTGAGTTTCTTGGCAAAATTCTCCATTTTAAAATTCTTATCCGATTGTCGTATCTTTGACGACATTCACACAAAAAACTACAGGTTCACCAACCCAAATCAAAAATATGCCAAGATGAAAACACGCATTTTGACCCTACTGCTCTTCATTCTGTTTACGGCACTGAAAACGGATAAGCCGGCCTACGTTCTCTTTGATGGTGACGGAAAGCAAAAAGATTATAAGGACCTGTTAAAAGCTGCGCAGGATGCTGACATCATCCTTTTCGGTGAACTTCACAATAATCCCATTGCACACTGGCTTCAGCTGGAACTTACCATGGACCTGTTTGGCAGTGCAGGGACCGGCCTGGTCCTGGGAGCTGAAATGTTTGAGCACGATAACAGCCTGATCCTGAATGAATATATTTCACAGAAGATCAGGGAAAGCAACTTTGAAAAGGAGGCAAAGCTTTGGGATAATTATGCTACGGATTACCGGCCACTGGTCCGGTTTGCCCGCGACAACGACCTGGATTTTGTGGCGACCAATATCCCCCGCAGGTACGCCGCCGTTGTTGCCAAAGATGGATTTGAAGGTTTGGACAAATTGAGTGAGGAGGCAAAAACACACATCGCCCCGCTGCCCGTATTGTATGATCCTGAATTGAATTGCTACAGGCAAATGCTCAGCATGGGAGGTATGGGCGACGCCCACGCCAGCGGGAACCTGCCACGGGCTCAGGCCATCAAGGACGCAACCATGGCCCATTTCATCCTGCACAAATGGAGCAAAGGGAAAATCTTCCTTCATTTCAACGGGGCCTATCATTCCGACCGTTATGAAGGTATCTGCTGGTATCTTAAGAATGGGGATCCTAAAGTTAAAATATTGACAATCAGTACTTTTGAGCAGAATGATCTGGAGGAACTGGATAAAGATTCCTTTGGACTGGCCGATTTCATCATCTGTGTGGATTCTTCCATGACAAAGACCTATTGACCAGCCAATGCCGGTTTCCACCGAATGCCCTGACGGAAACATTATTCATGACTGCTTTACGTCATCCCCGCGAAAGCAGGGATCTGCATCCTTCCCCTCATCCTTCTAAATCGCCTGATCAGGAGGGAAACCGAAACCAGAAAGTACCTTTGTACTATTCCTTGTACCGGCCATTAGTTTTCTTCAACTCCTTTCCAGTCAATCTTACGCGAGAAATACATTATGACGGTTAAAATGATAAATATTCCCAGACTGCCAATCAGCAGGGCATAGTCTTGAACCTGAATGATGACGAAAATAAATCCATAAATGATCACAAGGCTTCCTCCGACCAGATACGCTAATTTTTTTTCTTTGAGAATACTTCCTGAATACCACGTAATGATCCCAATGGTCATGATGCTTGCGATCAAATAGGCTATGTTGAAATAGAGTTGCTCTGATATGGATAATAACAGAATGTAAAATATGGATAATGCAAAACCAATCAGAATATATTGCAATGGGTTGATGGAATTATGATTGATCAGCTCAAGAAAAAAGAAAATTATAAATGTAAGGGCGATGAAGAGTATGGCATATTTTAAGGAGCGGTCTGTTTTCGTGTAATTATCCACAGGCAGGTACAACGTGACCCCGAACGATGAGCCCTCCATGGAATATGCTGAATTTAACCAGGATTGGGGATAGTTCCGGTTCAAATGAAATACTTTCCAATTTGCAGTAAACCCGGTTGATTTGATCTCCCTGCTATCCGGTAAAAATGCGCCGTCAAAACTGGGGGCTTTCCAGCTGGATGTTAAACGGAGAGTCGTTTCTTTTCCGACAGGTGTGAAATAAATATATTCTGATCCTCTAAGTTTCAGGTTTATTGAGAAATTGTAACGATCATTCAGGGAATCCTTGTCATTAAAAGGGATCCGTGCATTTATCCCGCTGTTAAAGAGGTCAGTTGATTCCACACCTGAATTGAACGGGTAGGTCGTATCATTGAAGTCAACGGTCACATTATTCTCAATTCCTCTTAGATCGGTTATCCCCATCGACAGGCAGGCCTCATCAAATAACACATTCTCTGGCTGGATGGATGAAAATAATGACCACAGGTCAGAAAAAGAACCCGTAATTTCCAGATCCGACTTATAGACAACAGTTTCATATATTCCCCGGTACCGTTTTTCAGGCAGCAATTCTCCCTGGATCGTGAGTTCACCGGGAAGAATATGGATGTATTTTTTGATTTTACGAACAGAACCATTGGGTTCTGTATAATAGTCCTCGTAGGGGAATGATAGTACCGGGCCAGCGAGCGTCTGAGCCCTTGCCCATTTGTCGCTTATTTCGCAGAAGGCATCCTGTTGCCGGGCCTTTCTTTCATCTACCAATGTATGCATGATGAAAGTGGGAATAAGAAGTAAAATCATCAAAACTGTAACGATAAATCCTTTTATGGTAAGCCTGATATTTGATTTCTCAGCCATTTTTACTGGTATTTAAAGAATCATTAACGTCCAATCCGGCATTTACAGTATGGATTTGTAAGATTAAACAGTGCAACTTTCGATGACTATTGAAAATCATCTTGTTGATTGAGGGTTATGTGTTGAATGTTGAAGGTTCGCAATGGATGTTTAAAAGCCCTTAGTCCAATCCTTTCTCTTTTAGGAACCGGGACATCAGGTCCGCTATTTCCAGATTGTTCAGATCCGAAAACGGGAAGTGGGTATTTCCTTGGATGCCAGCTTCGGGCAGATGTACGAGGGTTACATCCCCGCCATGCCGGTTTACAGCCTCGCACCATCGTCTGGCCATTTCAAGCCTTACCCTCCAGCTGTCCTGCCCGGGATTGCCGGTTGGGGTTGCAGGAATGTTATCTCCATAATAGAGAATGATCGGGATCTTGGTCAGCTTCCTGAAGTCTTCCAACGGTACGCCAATGGCTTCAAGTGCACCTGCTGCGCTTTCCAGGGGCGTGGGCACTTCTCCCTGCGGAAATACGAAGTTGCTGCCCGGCTCATAAGAGATGATGGCACACACATTCGGGTTTTTGATGGCCGTTATCCACCCCGGCCCGCCGCTTTGGGAATGGGTGACAAGGATTCCCTGGCCGATCCTGTTGAAAAGTTCCGAAACTGCATCTGAAATGACCTGGATGTCAAAATCACCCGTGTTGGGTGTCATCTGGCGGAAATACTGGTTGAGCGTTTCCGGGTCTTTTGAAAACTGTACCTCCGGAAAATAATCGGGCCAGATGCCGATGCGGAATGTGCCAAACCAGGCCTGTTCGTCCGGCACGGGAGCGATGATGGCTGCAAACCAGAATTTATGCATCATTTTCAAGTCATTTATGGATTATTCGTAACTTTCCCTAAACTGGATATGTTATGCCGTTTGCCGCATTGCCCCGATTTTGTTTGCCAATCGTATCTTTTTTGACAAAATCAATGAAATGATGGAATCACTATGGGCTGGTTTCTGGCAAGCAAAGAAGCCGGCGTGTCCAATTTCTTGTCAGCCACAAAGTTATCCTTAAAGTCATTCTGTTCGAAGAATTTGGGGTTATTCTCGCTGATGAACATATCCAGCAATAGATGCTCTTGGTGAGTGAATTGTTGTATTTTTGAGATTCCCAAAAACAGACAATGATGAGGAAAAAGGTTGATTTATCCGAAGTATTGATCGAAACACTGGACCGACTTGATGGTGACGGGATCTTGTTGGTTGCCGGTAATCCACCCAATCCGATGACCATCGGATGGAGTACCATCGGACACATCTGGAACAAGGAGATCATGAACGTTCTGGTGAGGCCCGTGCGTTATACTTTCCAAAAGATGGAATCCAGCAGGGACTTTTCAGTGTGCGTATTGCCTGATCCATACCGAAAAGAGCTGAATTTATGTGGTACACGGTCTGGATGTGATACCAATAAACTCGAACTTTGCAACCTGCACGTTGAGAAGTGCCACCTTGTTGATTCCTTTTTCATTTCCGAATCAGCCATTCATTTTGAATGCAGGACGGTACACAAACATTTTCTCGATCCTGTAACCCTGGATCCGGAAATCATCAAACGATATTACCCGCAGAAGGATTATCACATGGTTTATTACGGTGAGATCGTGGGGATATTTCGTAATTTCCCCTTGTAATTCCCTGACTATGTTCTATATTTGAAACGAACTGGCATTGTTCTTAAAACCAATCCCACCATGACCATAAGGTTACTTTTTATCTTGCTGCTGTCGGCAGCCACCGGTGCTTACGCACACGCCCAGCAGCCACAGCCATCCCCTGAATCCCGGGAGAAAAAATCGGTGATGATCGATACCCTGGACCACAAGCTGGATTTCAGCAAGTACCTGATCGATATGCACGGGTTCATCCCCTGGCCGTCGATTATCAGCGAGCCTGCCCTGGGAGACTTCGGGCTCGCCATGGCGCTGGTATTCATCAGCCCGAAGGAGAGCGCCAAGGCCAAAGCCAACTACACCTTTCCCGACATTACCGGTGTAGCTGGCATGTGGACGCTCAATAACAGCTGGGGGGTGGCTGCTCTGCGGCAGGGGACCTTCCCGAAAGCACGCATGAGGTACAGGATCGTTGGCGGCTATGCCCCGCTCAACGTTGAATTTTACAGGACCATCAATACAAAACTAACCGGGGAAAGGACAAAATCCTTCCTGTTTAACCTGGGGTCTGCTTTCGGCATTGTGGAAGCCAGCGAGAACATATGGAAGGATAAGATCTTCCTGGGCTTGAATTATACCTTCGCCACCACAAAAGTCAAATATGATTTGCAGATAAGCGATACCCTGCGAAGGATCATCGAGTATTTCCAGCTGGATACCTTGCTGGAAAAAATAGATGACCGTTCCAACGTAGGCTATGCGGGTCTTTTTGCCGAATGGGACAACCGGAATTCGATATTCACGCCCGACAAAGGGATACGTTTCAGGGCCACCGGCACCCTTGCCCGGAACTGGCTTGGCAGTGATGACGATTACCAGCAGCTGGAGATCTACACCAACATTTTCTTCCAGCCTTTCAAACCCTGGGTGTGCGGCCTTATGGCCCAATGGAACATGATGTCGGACGATGCCCCTTTTTATATGCTCCCGTACCTGACCATGCGCGGCCTTCCGGCGGCAAAGTACCAGGGACAGAAGATCCTTTCATTTGAAACGGAGCAACGTTTCGACTTTACGCCCAGGTGGAGTGTGGTCGGCTTCGTCGGGACCGGCAGGACGTACAGTACAAGCACGTACCTTGAGGATGAGACCTGGCACTGGGCGGGCGGGGCAGGATTCCGTTACCTGATAGCCCGCCTGTTCAAGCTCAGGATGGGGGTCGACGTTGCCCGCGGGCCGGATCAGTTCGCCTATTACATCGTCTTCGGGCATTATTGGGACCGGTAATCCGGGTTCTCAGCGTTTTTAATCCATTCCTCTCCAGTCAATCTTTCCTGAGAAAGGCATTGCCACAGCCAAAATGATCAATAATCTCAGGCTGCCCAAGAACAGAGCATAGTCCTTCACGTGGAAGACCAGCGGTTTTCAGTTTACGAAACCGAACACCGCCCAGCCGACACATGATTTGTACGCAATGCGCTTTATCAAGCAGTAATAAAGATCGTTTAATTGTAAATTGACCATAGAAGTATGTCAAATTCCATTTCATTTGACAACCTTTGAAAAAGGTTCAAAGGATCAAGATCCTGTACATAACCCATATCGCCATGATTTCGAAATCCAGAGGTTGTTTTTTACCCTGGGAATAATGTTTCAGCAGGTTTTGTGCTTTTCCTTAAAATCGCAGATCTCCTCCCTGTTACCGATGCCGAAATTCCTTCCAGGGATGGAGGATCTGGATCCGCAAAGCTGGCATTCGATATAGCCATCTGAAAAATTAATCAAAAAATGATCAACGTCCAGTTTTATCTTCTGGTCGAAATCAGAGCTTTTATTAGCCATAATGTCCTTGAAATTTAAATTTTGGGGCCTTCTCCAGCGATTGAAAGAAGGTGCAAGATGATTCTGAAGGTTGAATGATTATTCCCTGACAATCTTCACATTGACGGCATTCCGTCCGTTGATTCCCTTCACCACTTCAAAGGTCACTTTATTGCCTTCCTTCACAGGATCGATGACACCACTGATATGGACGAAAATATCCACTTTGTTCTCCGAGTCCTGAATGAACCCATAACCTTTGTTGTCATCAAAGAACTTCACGATTCCTTCATGGATGGCATCATTCAGGTCGGATGTCAGACTTCTTGGCACGCCGATTTGTATGTCCTCGGCCTTGACGGTCGACCGTTTGGTCAGATCCGGAGGGGTTGAAGTGATATTGCCGAATTCATCCACATAAGCGATCATGTCCCCGGGATTGCCACTTCCCTTTGTTTCTCTGCGCTCGATACGCTTAAGTTCTTTTTCTTTTCTTTTCTTTTCTTTTTTGGATCGAACATCCTTTTTGCCAAATGTTTCACGTCCTTTACCCATAAATACGATTGTCAGGTGTATAATAATCATTCCCCGCCTTCAGGTTTGGCATAAAAGAGATTTGCCATCGGGCGGGCTCAAGGCGTAAAGGTAACCTATTATCGTGGATAACGGTGTTATTTTTAATTATTTTTAACCTTCAAATCCGTTTCATCAACTAATAAGAATGCCAATGAAAAGCAATATTGAAACACCGAGACTGGTTCCATTGGATACTGCAACCATGTCGTCCCCATGCCAGGAAATCCTTAAACGGCTGCCGGGAGATGCGCTCAAAGGCGGGTATGCCCCTGTCAATGTGCTGGGCACGCTGATGTACAATCCGGATATTCTCGAACAATTTCTGGATTACTGGGTCACTTCCAAATTGAGAATGGGCTTGACGGTCAGGGAGCAGGAACTGGTGATCCTCCGGATGGCCGTGCATTACAGGTGCAATTATGTATGGAAGCATCACATCCCGGTGGCGCTTGAATTCGGGGTGACGGAAGGCCTGCTGGAAGCAGTGAAGGCGTTTCCACTTCCTTCAGGATTCAGTGCCCGCGAGGAGGCCCTGCTGAACCTTACCGACGAACTGATGACTGAACGCGACATCAGAGATGAAGTCTTTGTAAAATACCGCAATCAACTCAGGGATTCCGAACTGGTTGATCTGATTTCCCTGGTTTCGCAGTATGTTCTTTTCTCCCTGGTCAACAATGCCCTGAGGGTACAGGTTGAACCTTCACTGGAGGGGATAAAGGGATTATGATCCCGGTCAGGACCGTTCATTTTTTAGGCGGCCAGGGGAATATTGCCGGGGTTTTAGCTATATAATGATCATAGCCGGTTTTTCTGTCCGACATTCTTGCATCGATCATGGGTACGCTGATGAACCGGAACAACAGGATCATTGCAACCGGCCCGGCAAGGTACCACCACTGAAAGGGGTGTGACCCCAGGGAGAACATAAAAAGTCCCGCCCAGAAAGAGACCTCACCCAGGTAGTTCGGATGCCGGGAATGTTTCCATAATCCCTTTTGCAGGAAGGACCCCGGTGTGGGGCCTGATTGGATGAATCTCCGCAATTGCTCATCCGCAGCGGTCTCCAGTACGATGGCAAGTATCGTCATGATCCCTGCGATCAAATCGATCACCGTTATGGGTGCCGGATTCATGGTGATGGCCGGGTAAACCGATACCAGTCCAAGGAAAACGATGATGGTCGGGAAGAGATGAAATCCAAAAAAACTGACGATCCAGTATAAGTTTCCATATTTTTTCCGGAGACCGGCATATCTCCAATCTTCATCAGCAAATCCATTCCACCGCCGGATCCAGTTCCAGGTAAGCCTGACAGCCCAGATGATGACAAGGCTTAAAATAAGGTACTGACGGAGCGAATTCACCTGCCCGGGATCTGCTCGCCCCATCCAGTACAGAATTACGGGAACTGGTGCCACACTCCAGTAGGGATCGTAAAAACTGGAATTATTGAAGGCAACACTGAATCCAAAGATGAAAACAGTGGCCACTCCATCAAGAATGGCGGCAGCCATCAAAGGGTGCAAGTGATCCACCAGCGGGGTAAGCAGATAGCAGATGACCAAGGTTGCCAGATAGGCGATGGCGCATACGATCAGTGCAAAAATTTTTTTTCTTTTATTGAGCATGGCATTTCAACGCGTGATTATTTTACAATGAGTTTTCTTGTCAACGAACCCTGGTCTGTACATAGATTCAGAAAATAGATCCCTGGTTTTAAAATTTGATCGTCAATCCGTTCAGTGAATGAGCAGGACCTGGCAATGCGAGGATTGCGTAGTCCAGGACTGCCATCCGCCGGTCCCGCTGAATTGAACAGTCCTCAGCTGGTTAAATGAATTTCCGGATCCCGGCCTGATGGAGATGCTGCCATTGGAGTAAAGCGATGCAACGCGGAACTTGACGATATATTCACCGGCCACCGGTACAGAAATGTAATAATCCAGGTAATCACCGTTGTTGGCAAAATCCACATTTTCGCCCCCGCCTGCATCGGTGCACGTTTCCAGCTGGAATCCATAATTGAAATCAAAATCTTCTGCCTGGATCAGGACCGGAAGCACAAAACGCCGGGGCAGGTTGTTTTTGACCGGTTTGTCAGCAAAATTTTCCAGAGATTGCTGATCACTGACGACTGAATTGCCTGAGTAAGACAGTGTAACCGATTGCCCGTACCGGATCTTATGGTTGAGCCTGATCAGCAACTGCATTCCGTTTCCGGGATTCATCTGCACAGTATCAATTTCATTCGGGTTACCATCTGCCCGGACTTCAAAATCAGCAGCCGTTGCAGTTGAACCTGTAATTGATTTATTGAGTGTCAATACGACAGAGGTTCCTTCGCTATTGGTCGAAGCTGAGATAAAACCAAAGGGTACCGCACTCACCGGGACCGGGTTGGTAAATTGAAAAAAGCTGACATTGGATCCCCCTTGGTAAAAATGCAGTCGTATTTTATTTTCTCCGGCAGGGATGATGACGTCATCGATCATAGAAGTCTGCCAGGTCTGCCATCCCCCCGTAGCAGGTAACTGATGGAATGGTGAAACATCGGTACCGTTGACCATTAGGTAAACGATGGCAGGATCGGATAACGAGGCGGACCTGAACTGCACAGGGTAGGCAGCAGTGCTGTCGCTGTGAATGGTGAATTGCATCCATTCGTTGTCGCTGGTCCAACCCACATCATAACCGTTGCCGGATGGATGGTTGTCGTTGCATTTTTCAATATCCACCCTGTCCTCCCGGCGCGTCGTGAAAATCCAGGATCAGATACATCTCGTTGTCACCGCACCAGTCAAGCAGGCTGTCGATGCGGACAAAGCCCGGTTCAAGCCAGGTGTCCTGCCCGGGAACAGGTTCTGCTTCAATGGGCAGTGTAAACCACTTGTAATGCATGGCCACCCGCACCGAATTGAACCCCCAGGCTTGCATGGAATCGGCATCCGCGCGGGTAAAATGGTTATCCAGCCAGTGCTGGTAAAAAATTTCCGTGTTTGCTTCGCCGATCGTTTCTTCCAGTTTGGTCCGGTACTGGGTATGGGTACCGGCAAAATCGGCTGATTTCATCATATACCCTTCATTGAGAAGCCAGTTCCCTGTACCGATCCCCCGCAGCAGCACTTCATTTCCATAGCCATCAAAGATCAGTTTGCCTTCAGCGTGCAAAAATCCCTGGGCATGGGTACTGGATATGCCCGAAATCAGAAAACACCCTGCTATAAAACTGTTGATCAATTTTTTCATAATGCAAAAATACACATTAAAGGTCAGCGTCATCCCCGTGCAAGCGGGGAAGTGTACCTTTTCTGCACTCCATGATCCATGCCTCGGGCACGGATAATCCCAAGACCAATTAAGGACTGCATAGAATTGAATGATGTTTTTTCCCCTGGAAATTGTTCACCAGGAATCTGTTATGCTGAAGCTGGTAGATTTATAGAGGAAAATTAAATACATTCTCCTAATTTTGCGGACAATTATCCACGAATGTTTATGTATAAAATCGCTGTTGTGAAAAATAAACGATCCTTACTTCTGATCACGGGTTTTCTGCAGGTCATGTTCGTCCTTGCCCAGACCGATCCTGTTGTTGAAAAGATTATTAAGACCGGGAAGACGGACAACCGGGTTATGGATCACCTTGACATACTCTGCAACCGGTTCGGTGGGCGCCCCATCGGATCGGATGCTTATGAAAACGCAGCCGAATGGTCTGCTGCCAGTTTCCGGGAATGGGGCCTGGAGGTGATCATGGACGAAGTGGGCGAACTACCGGTAGGCTTCAACCGCGGTCCCTGGTCGGGGCGAATGCTTTCCGACGAGGGGATGCAGCTCCACTTTGCCACGCCTTCTTACACTGCCGGTACCAAAGGGGTACAGCGGGGCCATGTGCTCATCGAACCGCGTACCCAGGCTGAGTATGACCGGATGAAGGGGAAGCTGAAAGGAGCCTGGGTGTTGATCAATGGCATCAACGAAGGTTGGCCCATTGATTTTTCCGCGCGCGCTGACAGCATCCGGGACTCCATCAAGATTGTCAATGCATCCATTGAAAAGGAAAACAATAAGATCAGGCGGGAGAATTGGGAAAACAGGGACAAAGGCCTGCCGGAAAAGGAATTACTTCCCCTGAACGAGGAACCCGCGCTTTTTTACAAAGAAATGTGCCAGGCGGGAATCCTGGGCATCATTCAGTCGTCCAAAACACCCATTCGTGTCATGTACGACAGGAAGAACATCGCCGGCATGACCTTCGACAACCTCCCGGCAGTGCCCGATATCAAACTGGATGAGCATCAATACAGAATCATACGGCAAATGGCGGAGGAAAGGCGCTATTTTCTGCTTGAATTCGATATAAGGAACCATTTCAGACCGGGACCCATCCAATACCATAACGTGATCGGCGTCATTCCGGGCACTGAATTCCCGGATGAGTATGTCATTATGGGCGGGCATCTGGATTCCTATGACGTGGGCACCGGTGGCGTGGACGATGGTTCCGGGGCCACCCCTGCTATGGAGGCTGCCCGTCTGATCATGGAGGCAGGAGGGAGACCCAAACGAACCATCCTGGTCACACTTTGGGCAGGGGAGGAATTCGGACTGCTGGGGTCGCAGAGCTGGGTTGACCGGAATGGAGACAAGCTTGAAAGGATTTCCAACATGTTCAACCGTGACGGGGGCCCAACGGTACCCACCGGGATAACCGTTTCACCGGCCATGATGGAAGATTTTGTCCGCATCTGTGCGCCTTTAGACAGCATAAATCCCGATTTCCCGTTCAAAATCGAAGAGCGGCAACCCTCCGAAAAGCCAGTCAAAGCATGGGGGACCGACAGCGGTCCGTTTGCCGTGGCGGGGGTGCCCACCATTACCTTCAACACGGGCGACCCGAAAGGTTATGACTTCAGCTACCAGGAGATCTGGCACACCGAGCGCGACACCTACGACAAGAGCATCCGGGAATACCAGGAGCAAACGGCCATCGTAACAGCCGTGGTTGTGTACGGCGTCGCCAATCTTGACCACCTGCTCTCCAGGGAAGGGTTCTACGTTGAAAAACCTTTGGAGCCGGAAAAGGAAAAGAAGAAAGAAAAGAAAAAGTAAGGATACCCGGTATCAATCGCTGGCAACGGTAATTTACAGCCTTAACCTCCGGAATCGCGCTTAGTTGACTTCCAGCTGGTCTTTCGAAGGAAGCGTTGGAAACGGATGATGTGGCTCCGTCTGGTACCAGAACACGGTAGAGGCGATATCGTCCTGGAGTGGCAGGTACCTTCCTTCACTGCGCCACCCAAGTGCCTGGATGGTGACTTTCAGATCCTGCTCAAAACGTATCGGATCGGTAATATGCCAGCGGTACATGCCAAAACGCTGAGATACGTTGTAATGCCCGTCGCCCCGGATCACCTGGTGCAAGCCTGTGTAGGGACCTGAAAATTCCGTGTAATCGACGACCTCCACGCCTGCCTGGTTCAGCCTGCGTGTGTCAAAATCGTAAGAGCCGCAGAAATAATCCTCTGTTCCGGTACCACAGATGGTTGGGAATTCTGCATCACCATCCATAAAAAATTTAATTTCGCCCTCGCCCCACCAGCCATTATTGTGCACCCCCCATGCCATGTAGGTCCCCACATACTGCCCCCTGCCTCTTATGTTGCCTGCCAGCACGTAGTCTTCTTTGTAGGGCAAAGGATTGACCCGGTTGAACTGTGCGTGGAAATAGGCGGCATCTTCCGGCACCTCGGTCAGGATATAATCAACCTGGTAGTACAGGGTCATATCCTTGACGTCCATATTTTCAAGGGTAATCACGCATTTCCTCCGGAATGGCATTGGCCAGTAGCAATTGAATGCGCTTCCGGGATTGACGCATACCGCAAGCGATTGCAGGGAAGCGTACTTTCCCCATCCCATCCCGAAAAAATCACCTACCGGGACTTCCACCGAAGGCTCCGTTTCCCCGTCCCAGTAAATGCGCAGGATCGAAAAGCGCCAGTTGCCGGTTGGTGTCATCCAGATATGTTGGATGGAGCCCTCACCGTCAATTTCCGCAACGGTGAACGTGGTTTTTGATTTTATGACCACACTGGGGCTCACTTTCCATCCCTGTCCAAGTTCTCTTGACGCGTTGGCTCCTGTTCCTGTGGTGGCCCGACCGCCGCCGCCTTTTGCGCCGTCATAGTTCTCAGCGCTGATGGAACGTGTTTTTGCATCCGACAATCTATACAGGTTTTGCATCCCGGCATCAATACCGCTGTAGTTTTGCTGGGCAGATGCTGACAGCGCAGCAAAAATAAAAATCAATACTACTGGAACCGGTCTTTTCATAAAGCAGAATGGTTAATGTTTATATCCTATGGTTTACTGCATATGCAAGGGTCCACGAAAGTACCATTTATACCCGGCATCCATCTGATTGCTGTATTACGGGCATAAGATCCTGTAAAGTTATGACTTTAACGGACGGTTTGAAAGCAATTTTTTACACAAATGCAAGGATTGGCGCATCACAGCCAAACCTTTCTTCAGTGTTAAGATCCTCATTACCGGATCATGAGCAAGGATCAGGCGCAATTTATCTTAAACCTCTCCAGACGAAACCAATAACTATTTAATACCTACTTTTGTACTCCCCTTATTGTTATTCTTAATCAAACGCTTATGAATCCATTTGTTTTTGACCTTTCAGGAAATTCGAACCATCAAAGGATGCCTGTTCTGACAGATAAAAATGCAATGAAAATGAGGTCAGGGATGGTTATTTTACATAGTGGTGAAGAAGTTGGTACGCATAATACCAATGACAAGGAAGAACTGATCATTGTGTTGGAAGGCAAAGCCACAGTTGAAATTGACAAACAGGTATTTGCGGAGGTTCAATCAGGAGCAGGGGTCTATATTCCATCCCGTACATCACATAATGTGTCCAACAGGGCAGATTCGAAATTGCGATATATTTATATTGTTTCCTGAGAATTGATCCGTCGGTAGGGAGCAGTGGACAGAAGCCATCTTGTAACAGAACAATCGAACAATTATGCATAAAACCTGTTCACTATGAAAGCATCCATTTATTCCCTCTTCGTTATCTTTTTCATTCTCTCCAATCCATCCGCGATGAATGGCCAATCCTTCCGGATTGAATCACCCGGAAAAGACATCCACATACTGATTGAAACAAAAGACAGCGTTTCCGTCAAGGTCTTTTACAAAAACGATTATTTAATGGAGGTATCAGGCATTTCGATGAAAATCAGGGAGAAGGGGATTATCGGGGTGGGTGCTGCCGTTGATACCCAGGTGACCAGAAGCGTGGATACGATCTTTGTTCCGGTGGTAAAACAAAAGAGCGAACGCATACCCGACCGGCATAATGAACTGGAAATCCTGTTCAAGGGCGAATATTCACTGGTTTTCAGGGTTTATGACCAAGGTTTTGCCTATCGGTTCTCCACCCGTTTACGGGGAGATATTATCGTGGAGAATGAAGAGTGCACGATGAAATTTCCGGATAATTCCCATATTTATTTCCCGGAGGAGGAAAGCTTTTTTTCACACAACGAACGGGCCTACCTTTATCTACCGCTGGACAGCATTGTTCCGGGCCGTTTCTGCAGTTTGCCGGCCCTGGCCGAGTCACCCGGCGGCACGAAGATCTTGCTGACGGAGTCATCGCTGGAGGACTATCCCGGTATGTGGCTCACCGGGCAGGGCGATCATACCATCCGGTCTCTCTTCCCGGCCTATCCTAAAAAAGAAGAACAGACACGGGACCGGGATGTAAAAGTGACCGACCGGTATGACTACATTGCCCGGACTTCCGGTTTCCGTGAATTTCCATGGCGGATCATGGTTGTCGCCGGAAACGACGGTGACCTGATCACCAGCCAGCTTCCCTGGCTTCTGTCATCTCCCTGCCGGATCAAGGACCCGTCGTGGATCCGGTCAGGCAAGGTGGCCTGGGACTGGTGGAACGCAAACAATATCTATGGTGTTGATTTCAAAAGCGGGATCAACACGCAAACGTACAAATACTATATCGATTTTGCCTCTGCTTACGGGATTGAATATGTGATTCTGGACGAGGGCTGGTACAGACTGGGAAACCTGCTGGATATCAGCCCTGAAATCACTATCCAGGAGATCGTTGACTACGGTAAGGTGAAAAATGTCGGGATCATCCTGTGGGTGATCTGGAAAACGCTGGACGACCAGCTGCAGGAAGCCCTTGATCAGTTTGCTCTCTGGGGAGTGAAAGGGATCAAGGTGGATTTCATGCAGCGGGATGATCAGCCGATGGTGGAATATTACTGGAAGATCGCCCGCGAGGCTGCCAGCCGGCACCTGCTGGTCGACTTCCACGGTGCCTGCAAGCCGTCAGGGCTGAACCGGACCTGGCCGAACGTGCTGACCAGCGAAGGCGTCAGGGGACTGGAATGGAACAAATGGAGCGATGTGATCACACCCGAGCATGATGTCACCCTGCCTTTTATCCGGATGGCGGCCGGGCCGATGGATTTCACTCCCGGGGCCATGCTCCATGCGCAGCAGGCACAGTTCCATGCCGTCTTCGACCGCCCGATGAGCCAGGGAACCCGCTGCCACCAGCTGGCCATGTATGTCGTGTACGAAAGCCCGCTGCAGATGCTTGCCGACAGCCCGTCAAACTATCTGAAAGAGAAACAATGCATGGAATTCCTCTCGGAGGTGCCTTCCGTATGGGATGAAACGATCGTACTGGATGCAAAAGTGGGTGATTATGTGGTCGTTGCACGGAGAAGCGGGACAAAATGGTTCCTGGGAGGGATGAATGACTGGTCACCGCGTGAACTCACCGTCGATCTGTCGTTCCTGCCCATGGGCAACTATGCCTATGATCTTTACGTGGATGGGATGAACAGCGACCGGTTTGCGGGCGATTATGCAAAGACCTCCGGCAGGATCATCTCCGGTGAAAAGCTGGCCATACGCATGGCAGCGGGCGGAGGCATGGCAGCAGTGCTGGCTCCTGTGGGTGACTGAGCTGAGAGCTCAGGCTGGATGAAATAAAACTCCTTACATTTGTGGAATTATAAAGGTTACGTGATGGTACCCCGTGGATTTTCGATGGTTGAAGCTGCTTTTTTTCATCTTTCAGGACTAAACGAGCCGACAACAGCCGTACCCTACATTGTCGTGGAAAGCTTTCCCACCCTGGGCATGCTGGCTGCATTGCGCTTTTTGGAATGGGCCTCCCTGAATCCGGAGGGAGTGATCAGTCTTCCCACCGGTAAAACGCCGGAATATTTCATTTACTGGACAGATCATTTTCTTAAGCACTGGAATGATCCAAAAGTCAAAAAGATACGGGAGCGATATGGTCTTACTGTTTCCCGCAGACCTGATCTCAGAGGGCTGCATTTTGTTCAGATCGACGAGTTTTACCCCATTGCTCCGGACCAGCACAACAGTTTCTATCATTATGTCAATGAATTTTACATTGAAAAATTCAATCTTGACCGCACAAAGGCTTTGCTGATCAATGCCGACGAGATCCCCCTGGCCAATGGAATGCATTACAGCCGGGTATTTCCGGACAATGTCATTGATAACACTCTGCGTTACAGGGAATGCTCCACCCGGGCTGATCTGATCCAGCGGGAGTCCATTTTCCTGATCGATGACTGGTGCACCCGGTACGAGAAGAAGATTCGTGAACTGGGCGGGATCGGCTTTTTCCTGGGGGGGATCGGTCCCGACGGGCATATTGCCTTCAATATAAGGGGATCCGATCATCATTCCACCACACGGCTCACGGCCACCAACTTCGAAACACAGGCGGTGGCTGCGGGTGATCTGGGAGGGATTGAAATCTCGGGACACCGGATGGTGATCACCATCGGTCTGGAAACGATCACCTACAATCAGAACGCTACCGCGATCATTTTTGCAGCCGGAGAATCCAAGGCAGGGGTCATACAAGCATCGCTCGAGAGCGGCCCCACGAATGTCTATCCTGCCACAGTGCTGCAAAAGCTTCCCGGGAGCCGGTTTTACCTGACCCAGGGTGCTGCTTCACGGTTGTCGGATTCCGTTGCACGATATTATGCAATGGGAACCTGGAACCAGGAAAAGACAGACCGGGCGGTGATCGATCTCTGCAAAAAAATTGACAAATACGGCCACCATATTCTGTTGGAGGATCTGCAAAATGATCCGGCCTGTAGCAGGATCCCGGACCTGGATCTTCAATCTGTCCATTCTGTGGGTGAAAACATCACCAGGAAGTTGTTGAAAGGTGTAGAGCAGGAGTTTCATCAGACCTTCCTGCATACCGGTCCCCATCACGATGACATCATGCTGGGCTTACTTCCTCACATTGCCCACCAGCTGCGGTCGGCCACGAATAAATCTCATTTTGCCATTCTGACATCAGGTTTTACAGCCATCACCAATGCCTTCATCCGTGATGCGCTTGCCGAAACGCTTATGTTCCTGGAAAAGGGCCTGGTTCAGATGATTCAGTATCCGGACTTTTTTAAGCGGGGGTATCTTTACAAATGGGATAAGGATGTTTATCATTTTCTGGACAACGTGGCCTCAATGGATCCTTTTGAGCGGCGGCGCGGCTTGGCCCACAGGATCATCCGTGCCATTGTTCAGATCTGGCAGGTTAACCAGGCTGAAGAATTATCGCAGCAGATCCGGTCCATCCTGTCACGCCTTCAAACCAGTTACGACGGGGAAAAGAATCCCCCGGACATTCAGACATTGAAAGGAATGATCCGGGAGTTTGAAGAGGAGCTGGTATGGGCTCATTTTGGTGTTCAGGTAAAACATATCCATCATCTTCGTCTTGGATTCTACACCGGGGATATTTTCACCCAACAACCGGATCAGGAAAGGGACGTCCGGCCGCTGCTGGATCTGATCCTCTCCGTTCAGCCAACGGTGATCAGTGTGGCATTGGATCCCGAGGGCAGCGGCCCCGACACCCATTACAAGGTACTTCAGACCCTGGCGGAAGCTCTCAGGGAATGGAGCAAGGGGGCAGACCTCAGCCGTTTGCGCATCTGGGGGTACCGGAACGTCTGGTACCGGTTCCATCCTGCCGAAGCCAGCATCATTATTCCCGTTTCTTTGAACTCGCTTGCCACAACCCGGGAGGCATTCCGGAATTGTTATGTGAGCCAGGTCAATGCCTCGTTTCCAAGCTATGAATACAACGGTCCTTTTTCTGAGCTGGCACAGAAGATATGGGTGGAACAGCTCAAGGAAATTCAGCTGTTACTTGGCAAGAATTTCTTTTATGAGAATGAGCATCCCAGGATACGCGCAGCACATGGCCTGATCTATTTCAAGGAGATGAACCTGACCGAATTTCTCAAACAGGCCAGGGAGCTTGCGGAGGTGATGGAAAGGAGAGGAGAGAGGAGAGAGGAGAAAGGAGAGAGGAGAGAGGAGAGAGGAGAAAGGAGAAATGAGAAATGAGAAATGACGACTGCTGACAGTTGACAGTTGACTGCTGACTGCTGACTGTCTATTTCCTCCCCCCCGGCTCCGTATGCTTTATGAGATAATCCAGCAGCAGGGTGTAAAGGTGCCGTGACGTGTTCTCCCCTTCCCAGATTCCGTGCGACCGGTTGGGATAGGGCATCACCTGGAACAGTTTGTTGTATTTTACCAGTTCGTTGATCAGCTGTTCCGTATTCTGGTAATGGACATTGTCATCTCCTGTTCCATGAACGATCAACAGGTTCCCTTCCAGGTTCTTCGCATAGGTGACCGGTGAACCTTCGGTGTAGTCGTCCAGGTTTTCGGGGATCAAACCCATGTATCGTTCCTGGTAGATGTTGTCGTACAGCAGCTGATTGGCAACGGGTGCCACAGCCATACCCGTCTGGTAGATACCGGGGTAACGGAACATCAGGTTAAGCGTCATAGATCCGCCGCCGCTCCAGCCCCATACCGCTATCCTTTCCGGATCGACAAATTTCCATTTGGTAATTTCCTTTGTTGCCAACGCCTGATCCCTGGAATTGATGACCCCGATTTTCCGGTAAATGGATTTTCGCCATTCACGGCCCTTTGGACAGGGCGTGCCCCTGTTATCCATAGTCATGACGATATAGCCCTTCTGCGCAATGAGAATGTTCCACAGCAGATCATAATCCCAGGCATCCAGCGCTGTCTGGCCCCAGGGTTCGCCATAGACGTTAAAGAGGACCGGATACTTGCGTTTCGGATTGAAATCAGGCGGTTTCATCATCCATCCATCCATTTCGACGCCATCAGAGGTCTTAACCTTGAAAAATTCCCTGGGTTGTTTTTTTATTTCTGCCATTGTTTCCCTGAAGTGCTGATTATCAGCAATGACCCGGAGAACCTTGTGATCAGGAAGGGATATCATCGTGGTTACAGGGGGAGTGTTTGCACTGGAAAACGTATGGTAGGCAAAATGCGTATTGGGCGACATATTGTAACTATGCGTACCTGGCATATTTTCGGGCGAGAGGAGCTCAGGTTTCTTTTTCCCGTCGAGCAGGGTGCGGTACAGATACCGCTGGGTAGCATTCTCCGGTGATGCAATGAAGTAGAGGTATTCTTCTTCGGGATCGATCCCTTTGATGGAAATGACGTCATAATCACCTTTGGTGATCAGGATTGGCTTGCCTTTTTTCAGATCAATGCGGTAAGCGTGGCGCCATCCGTCCCGTTCACTGATAAAGAGAAATTCCATGCCATCGCTGATCCAGCGCCAGTCATCCACCACATCCAGCCATGCGTCGTCCTGATCGGTGAAGATATTCTCTGCCTCTCCATTGGTGCTGTTACAAAGCCAGAGCTTGTTGGTGTTTTGTTTCCTGTTCAATTGCTGGACAAGGATCTGCCCTGTCGCTTCGGTCCACATCATCCTGGGGAGATAATGTTCCTGCTGATCACCCTGGATATCCAGCCAGGTAACCTTTCCGCCGTCGGCAGGGATGACGCCGATGCGGCATTTTGACGGTGGTTCACCGACCTTGGGATACTGGACCGGAATGGTGTACGGATACAGGGAGTCCGTATTGTTGATCAGGTAAAAAGTCTTGATTCCTGAAGCATCCAGCTGCCAGAATGCGATGCGCGTTCCGTCGGGACTCCAGGAAAATCCGTCACGACAGGAAAACTCCTCTTCATACACCCAGTCGAACGTGCCGTTGATCAGGGTTTCCGAACCGTCATAGGTCAGCTTAGTGATCCGGTGGCTGGTCAGGTCTTCCGTATAGAGGTTGTTTTTGGAAACATACGCCACTTTTGAACCGTCGGGTGAAAATTTGGCAAACATCAGCGAGGATTCGGGCAACCCCTGGCCGAGCTGATAAAGATATCCGGTTTTGACATCTAACAGCCAGTAATCCCCACGGGTGTTGGAGCGCCAAACTCTTTGGGTATTCGTGAATAAAAGCAGCTTTTCACGATCATTGGACCAGGACAGGTCATCAAATGACAGGGGATTTTCTTCACCCTCTGGAATGAATTTGTCAGCACCGACCATAATGCTCTTTTCACCGGACAGGCTTTCATATCGAACGATGTTCCTTCCAAACTTCACTGTCTCTGACCTCTCGAATGTAGTATAGGCATTTCCGTCTTCGATCCAGCGGATGGGCATGACCCGGTCCATCATGAATTCCATTGAATTGAAGATACGATCAATGGAGAGAAGTGACGGATCTTCCTGCTTCTCCTGTCCCGTCACGGGAATCCGGAAAAGAAACAGGAAGCCGAGAAAGAAAATGACCGCACAAAGGTTTTTGTTAACTGCTTTCATGGTAATATTGGAATTAAGTGTTGCACCGGATATATCGTTTTCAAAAGTACATTTTTCCTGTTAATTGCAGGGTGAGTGTTTCTTTATTGAGATCTACCCCGCCCGGCACAAGCTCAGAAACCCTGTGGTTCCCGAAGCCGTACGAAATAATTTTCATCTGCCAGGGAATAATCCGGATATTTTAGTATTACTTTTGCCTGTCATTTTAAAACCATGAACAGGCAAAAATTTGCGGTCATCGGGATTGGTCAGTTTGGGGGAGCGATTGCCCGGTCGTTATCCAAGAGTGGTGCAGAAGTGATGGCCATTGATATTCAGGTTGACCTGGTCGAGATGATTGCCGATGAAGTGGCCTATGCGGTAGCCCTGGACGCGACCGATAAGAAGGCACTGCTTTCTCAGGATATCAAGGATTACAATACGGTCGTTGTCGCCATCGGTGGTAATTTCGAGCAGGAACTTCTGTGTATCGTCACGCTCATGGATTTAGGCATCAAAAGGATCATTGCCCGGGCCAGGGGAGCCGCTCAGAACCGCATCCTTATGCAATTGGGTATCAAGGAGATATTTTCTCCGGAAGATGAGGTGGGGATTATCGTAGCCGAACGGCTGTTAAATCCCAACCTGGTATCCTACCTGCAGTTACCGGACGATTACCGGATCGCCGAGCTGATTGCTCCCAAACGTTGTGTGGGCCGGACCCTTGATGACATTGACCTGCGTGACCGTTACCGTCTGAGCCTGGTAACGATAAAAAAAGAAACCATCGTCAAAGTGGATGATGAACCGGTGGTCGAACAACATATCGCCGGAGTGCCTGATTCCAGGACAGTTATTGATGAAAAAGACTTTCTGGTGGTATTTGGTAAAAACAAGGATATCGACCGGTTCATTGAGATCAATGACTGATAGCGTCTCTTCTATCCATTTTACCCATGAACAAAGCCTTCATTAACAGGATCAGGGAACGGATCAATTTACGCCTGTTTACTCATAAAACTCTGGTCCTGCGTAGCTTAAGGATTGCTTCCTTACTGGTATCGCTTGTAACCCTTGCCAGTATCCTCTATTATTACGGCTATCCGAAGACCAGCGAGGCCACGTCCATTGTCAGTACCATCATTACCATCAGCATTGGCTTTTACATTTTTAAATTTCTTACGCATATTTTTTATGATTTTCATCCAGGCCGTTATATCAGGGAGAATCTGACCGAAGCGCTGATCCTGCTGTTCATTCTGCTCATTGCGCTGTTATACCAGATCTTTAACATTCCCATCATCAATTTTGTAAGCAAAAGCCTTGGTTTTGACATACGGCCCTATGCTCTTTTATTTGTCCAGCTCTACTTCTTCATTATTGTCGGACTTGAAACTGGCAAGGCAAGTCACAAACTCCGGCTGTTTGAGCTGGGGCCGTCAACCCTGATGACCCTCTCCTTCATCATTTTGATTTCTGCCGGCACGGTTTTATTATTGCTTCCGGAAATGACCCATTCAGGCATCCGGTTCCTTGATGCCCTGTTTACATCGACAAGCGCCAGTTGTGTCACCGGCCTCACGGTCGTCAATACAGCGAACCATTTTACTCTGAAGGGCCAGATCGTCATCATGATCCTGTTTCAGCTGGGAGGTATCAACATTGTTTCCTTTGCAACGTTCTTTGCCTCGTTTTACCGGTCCGACAGCGTCAGGTACCAGTCCATCATGAAGGATTTCCTGAGCACGGACCGACTTTCCGACACACGTATCCTGTTGCGGAGGATCGTATTTTTCAGCCTCATCATTGAAATTGCAGGCACGATCCTGATTTTTCTGACCTGGAACGATCAGGTGGCATTCACCGGGTCTGCACAACAGGTATACTTCTCTTTGTTTCACAGTATCTCCGCATTTAACAATGCAGGTTTCTCCCTTTTCCCGGGGGGCCTGACCGAGCAGTGGGTGGCACAGTCGTACAGCCTGCATATGTGCATCGCCTTGTTGATATTCCTGGGAGGAATAGGTTTTGTCACACTGGAGGAATTCTATGAGCTGTTGACTCACTGGAAGAAGCTTATTCATCCCTGGAAGAATCTCTCGGTTGCGTCGCGTCTGGTTTTAATGACATCCTTGTCCCTCATTCTGGCAGGAGCATTGGTTTTTATTTATGCGCACTGGGATCTTACCCTTTCCGGCATGGATGTCAGGGATCTTGCCGTGACCAGTATCTTTCACTCGGTCAGTGCCCGGACAGCAGGGTTCAATACGGTCGACGTGGCTACATTTGCCCAGCCCGTGCTGATCTTCTTTATCTTCCTCATGTATGTGGGGGGATCACCCGGAGGTACGAGTGGGGGCATCAAAACCACCACGTTGGCCATTATTATCAAATCTGCTTTTGCCACCATTCGCGGTAAGCGTAATGTAGAGGCATATCATCATACCATTGCGTTTTCACTGATCGACAAGGCCTATACCATCGCGCTGTTTGCCTTGTTCCTGATCTTCTTCTCCGTTTTTCTTTTGTCGTTCACCGAACCCGATGTCCGGTTTATGCACCTGGTGTTTGAAGAAGTGTCAGCCTTTGCGACCGTCGGGCTTTCAACGGGCATAACCCCTCTGCTGTCGGATGCCGGTAAAACAATCATCCTCATCAGTATGTTCATCGGAAGGATCGGCCCACTGACACTGGCCCTGTTCCTGAGCCGTCCCATCATCTCCACACATTACCGATACCCGGAGATCAGGGTGATGGTGGGGTAGCTGAGGGGAGAGGGGAGAGAGGAGAGAGGAGAGGGGAGAGAGGAGAAATACCTATTTTTGATATTTCCAGTTGCGGGATTTTCCTTCTGTTAGCCATTCCAGAGCTGTGGCGATCCTTTTACTCCGTGTCGCTTCTGTTTTTGCGTCCCTGATCCATTCTGCATATTCCTTTTTATTGGAGCGGGAGAACCGGTTGAAAGTTTCAAGTGCTTTCGGATGGTGGTCCAGCTCATTTTGAAAATCTTCCGGGATCAGCAGGTCTTTCGGTGTATTTACCGGTTCCTTCTTTGCCAGGCGGACTCCTTTTTCGATCAGGATCATGGCTTCCCTGAGGTATCCTTTCAGGATATCATCAGGGGGTAAATCTTCCAGGCACGTTATCCTTCCCAGGTTTCCCATGGCCAGCCGGCCGGTGCCTGTGGTGAGGATGCCGTGCGGATCCTTCATCTGTGACGCCAGCCAGATCGTGAAAGCACAGTGCTGTTTGAATGAGGCCATGCTGCACAGAATGGCACCCCGGTAATCAAAATGCGGAAAACTCCATTTCATGGTCTCCCTGACCTCCGGGCAGGCATCATGAATGATGGATCGCAGATGTGTCATGACCGGAATTGCAAAGTCGGCTGACTTAATGATGTATGTGTCGATCCGGTTATCCTTTGTTGCCATGGCTGTATGTACTTTATGGATGAATGCTGCAGTCAATCCAAAATTATAACATTTCTGCCATTTGAATATATGGTAAACTTGTGTATTTTCGTTTTTCCGATATATCAAAATTAACTACAAATGACTACAAATGACTATAAATGACCATGAATAACAATATTTAATCCCCAATAACCATGAAGAACAAAAATATACTCCCTGTCGCTCTGTTGATCCTTTCCGCCTGTTCAAATCCCCGTCCGGAAAAAGGATCAGATAACTTCCCTCTCCTTGAAGGTATCTATCTCGGGCAGGAACTTCCGGGAGACACCGTTAAGATCTTTGCTCCGGGCATCATCAGCACCGGGATGGAAGAAAGAGATGTGGCATTTGTATTCGACGGAAGGGAATTGTTTTTCACACGGGTCATTGATTCCATTTACACGATCCTTCACACGGAAGAGACTGATGGCCGATGGACTGAGCCTGAAGTTGCCTCTTTTTCAGGTAAATATGATGATGCCGAACCCATTTTTTCCACACGGGGCAGAGGACTGTATTTTATCTCCAATCGTCCATCAGAAGGCAAACCGTATGCTAAGAAAGATTTCGACATATGGTACACGTACAAGACAATGGAAGGCTGGATGGAGCCGCAACCTATCGGGGATCCCATCAATACGGAACAAACGGAGTTTTTCCCTTCTGTGACCAACGACGGTGCACTGTACTTCGGAAGATATGATGCCCAGGGTGACCGATGTGACCTGTACAGAAGCACGAGAGCGGATGGTAAGTTCAACAAACCTGAAAAATTACCCGAAATCATAAACGGTCCTGAATACCCGTTCAATGCCTGCATCTCCCCTGATGAGCGTTACCTGGTCTTTTGCGCCATAAGGAGCGATTCATCTTTCGGGCAAAGCGATTACTATATCAGTTTCCGTGACGAGGATGACAACTGGAGCCAGCCTGTCAACCCTGGACCGGAGATCAATACCTCCGGTAATGAATATTCACCGCACATCACTCCCGGCGGCAAGTATTTCTTTTTTGCCACCAATGGCAATCCGCGTCAGATCAACGATCCTGCTGCGCTGATAGATCCCCGCCTCCAGGCTTCAGCTTTCTCAGCCGGATCTCTACCGGGGACAGGTTTACCGGTAAACGGGAGTTTGGATATTTACTGGATTGAGACGCACGCCCTTTTAAAAAGGCTGAGAAGGTAAGAAAAGAAAGCTGCCTGATCAGGAAAATATTATCCGGCTCTGAAAAGCACTATCTTTGCGCCCACTTTTAAGGACCCCAATGAAATCTGCCTATACAATAGGACTTCTCCTGCTGTCGAATACATTTATGACCCTGGCATGGTACGGCCATCTGAAATTCAAGGACATGAAAGGATTCAGCACGCTTCCGTTGCTGGCCGTAATTCTTATCAGCTGGGGAATAGCCCTGTTTGAATACTTTTTTCAGGTACCAGCCAACCGTTTCGGATACAAAGGAAATGGCGGACCATTTACCCTGGTGGAGTTAAAGGTCATTCAGGAGGTGATCACCCTGGTGGTATTCATGCTTTTCACGCTGATGGTCTTTCGGAACGAGACCTTCCGCATCAATCATCTCATTGGATTTGTTTTTTTAATCCTTGCAGTTTATTTTGTCTTTAAAAAATAACTGTACTCCACTTCTGTACATCAATAAGAACGGATCATGCCATTGAACAATCTCAGAAATATTGGAATTGCTGCCCATATTGACGCTGGCAAGACCACGGTCACTGAAAGGATTCTGTTTTATACGGGAACGACCCGTAAAATGGGAGAAGTTCACAACGGCCAGGCGACCATGGATTTCATGAAGCAGGAGCAGGAACGAGGCATAACGATTGCCTCGGCTGCCATCACCTGCAACTGGAAGGGATCCCAGATCAATTTGATCGATACACCTGGTCATGTTGATTTTACTATCGAAGTGGAGCGATCGCTGCGGGTCATCGACGGACTGGTGGCCGTGTTTTGCGCGGTCAGCGGCGTGGAACCGCAGAGTGAAACGGTTTGGCATCAGGCCGACCGTTACAAGGTCCCCCGCATCGCGTTCATCAATAAAATGGACCGGTCCGGGGCAGATTTTGACGAGGCGGTATCCATGATGAACCGGCACCTCGATGCCAACGCCATACCTTTTCAATTGCCCATGGGCAAGGAAGAAGACTTTACCGGAATCATCGATGTGGTGGAGCAAAAGGCGATCATCTTCAACGGAACCGAGTGCACAGTCACCGGCATACCTGATGCATACAGGGTGAAAGCGGCTGAAGCCAAATCTTATCTGATCGAAAAAATCGCTGAGTTTGATGACAGGATCATGGAATTATTCCTTGAAGACCAAGAGGTTCCAGTTGAACAGATCAAAAAAGTGACACGCCAGGCCACGCTCACGATGATGGTGACCCCTGTCTTCTGTGGAGCCGCCTATAGGAACAAAGGTGTCCCCCAGCTGCTTGATGCCATTGTAGACTATCTTCCTTCACCGCTGGATATCGGAGCGGTCGTGGGTCTCGATACCAAAGATCCGGATAAATCCCATACCCGTTACCCTTCTGTAAAATCACCTTTTACTGCGCTGGCATTCAAGCTGATCCATGATCCGTTTGTGGGCCAGCAGACCTTCATCCGGATTTATTCGGGACATCTAAAAAGTGGAATGGCTGTTTTGAATTCGACCCGGGACAAGCAGGAACGAATCGGGCGCATCCTCCGCATCCATGCCAAGGACAGGGAGGAGATCAGCGAGGCAGGTCCCGGAGAGATCGTGGCGTTGATCGGAATGAAGTTCACCAGGACAGGGGATACCCTTTGCGACACGCAGTATCCGCTGCACCTGGAATCCATACAGGTGCCTCCTTCCGTGCTGGAACTGAAGATCACACCTGCAAAGCGGGCTGACCAGGGAAAACTGGGAGAGGCACTGAACAAGCTGGCTGCGGAAGATCCTTCCTTTCATATCAGGTTTAATGAAGAAACAGAAGAATCCGTGATCGCAGGAATGGGGGAACTGCATCTTGAGATCATTGTCGACAGGCTCCTCTACGAACATAAAGTAGAGGTGAATGTGGGAGAGCCTTCTGTGGCTTACCGTGAGACCATTACGATGGAGACGGAGTCAGAGTACCGCCATGTCAAACAAACCGGAGGAAAAGGTCAGTTCGCCCAAATACTTTTCCGTCTGGAACCCAATGAAGGTTGCGGTTATGAGTTTGTTGACAAGATCAAGGGAGGCGCCATACCGCTTGAATTCATTCCATCTGTGGATAAAGGAATCCGGAAAACAATGGCGGATGGTATTTTGACAGGATTTCCCATCGTGGATATCAAAATTGTTTTACTCGACGGAAAGTACCACCCGGTTGATTCATCCGATCTGGCCTTTCAGACCTGTGCTTCCATTTGTTTCAAGCGTGGATTTATGAAAGCCAGTCCCATTGTGATGGAACCGGTCATGAAAGTGGAGATCAACACCCCTGATGAGCATATCGGAGAAATCGTCGGGAACCTGAACCGCCGCAGGGGAAAGATTGAGTCGATGCGAAGGTTCAGGAAGGGATCCCAGAAACTGGTGAGCATTGTTCCGCTGAGTGAAATGTTTGGTTATGCCAATCAACTCAGGAACATAACCAGCGGCCGGGCGAATTTCTCCATGGATTTTTACCGGTATATGCCGGTTTCGAAGGCGCTGCAGGAGGAGATCATTAAGAAACTGAGTGAGAAACAAGATGGTCATTCGTAGTCATTCATAGTCATTTGCCCGGCCTGACGGCCTCGCGTTATTTATGGTTCTTTATGGTTATTTATGGTTATGTGTGGTTATTTATGGTGATTTATGGTTATTTTTGATTTTCAAATTCCTTAAAGTCACATAGTGACGACAGTACGGTAGGCAAATGGTGTATATTTCAACCAAGGTTTGCAAAACCAGCGATATTGGGGTGAAAGGCAACCTGTTCGGTGGCACGATGCTGTCGTGGCTGGATGAGGCCGGCGCATCGCTGGCCAGTTATATATGTTCTACCCCCAATATGATCACCCTGAAAATGGATGAAGTGACCTTTAAGAAACCCGTCAAAATGGGTCACCACATCCGGATCTACGGTGAGGTCAAGCGCATTGGTACCACCTCCATAACCCTGCTCGTGGAGGCTCGACGCTATGATTTCCCTTCCCGCGGGGAAGAGACCGTCTGCTCAACGTATATCACGTTTGTCAAGATTGACGATGCAGGGAAGGCAGTCCCCATTGAGGCATCGGTGAAAGAAATGATCACCAGGGAATACCTTTTGTAAATTAGAATCGATCTAAATAATATTCTGCATTAAAAATCAGCCTGAACCGTCTTAATTTTGCAATCCATCGTTCAGCCATGAATTCACGTTTGTTCTATAGCACCCTTTATCATAACAACGGCAAGGGATTGTATGCCTGCTGGATGTGCTAAATGAATTCCTTTCCTTTTTTTGAAAGAGTCCCTGTTTTATTTAGTATTCAGTATTTTACATTTGAAATTTATTGGTGAAAGGTATTATATTCGATATCAAGCATTTTTCCATCCATGACGGGCCGGGCATACGAACGACCGTCTTTTTCAAAGGATGTCCGCTGCGGTGCTGGTGGTGCCACAATCCGGAGAGCCAGGCAAAACACGAAGAAGTGGTTATCAGGGAGCGGTCACTGGATGGAAGGGCTTACAGGACGGAAGAAGTGTCGGGCCGATGGGTGGAAGCCAGTGAGGTAATGAGGGAGATCGAAAAGGATGGCATCTATTATGACCAGTCAGGCGGAGGGATCACTTTCTCAGGAGGGGAGCCATTGATGCAGCCGGAATTTCTCCTGGAACTTCTCCGGCTGGCAAAGGAGAGGGGATACCACACCGCACTTGACACCTGCGGACATGTTTCTGAAACAGTTCTCGAGCAGGTGATGAACCATGTTGACCTTTTTTTATATGACCTGAAACTTGTTGATTCTGAGGATCATCTGAAATACACC
Organism: Bacteroidales bacterium; assembly: GCA_035342335.1. Taxonomy (NCBI): domain Bacteria; kingdom Pseudomonadati; phylum Bacteroidota; class Bacteroidia; order Bacteroidales; species Bacteroidales bacterium. The sequence continues at coordinate 512 of DAOQWY010000022.1, read as the reverse complement.
GGCGTGACGAACGAAAAGGTATTGAAGAATCTGATGTTTCTTTCGGAAATGGGTAAAAAGGTCGACATCCGAATACCGGTCATTCCGGGAATAACCGATACGCAAAAAAACGTTGTCGCCCTGCGTGACCTGCTCCTAGAGCTGAACGGGCTGGAACAGATCGACCTTCTGCCCTATCACCTGATTGCAAAGAGCAAATATCAAAGGTTTAAGATGAATTATAAGCTGGAGGAATTACAGGAACCCTCGATGGAGAAACTCAACGAGTTGAAGAAGATTTTTGAGGGCATTGGAATGAAGGTGACGATAGGGGGGTGAGCAGCCTCAAGGTCTTCAGGTAGGCAGTAGCCAGTAGGCAGTAGCCGGTAGCCGGTAGCCGGTAGGCAGTAGCCAGTAACCGGTAGCCGGTAGGCAGTAGCCAGTTGACAGTAGTCAGTAGGTAGTTGTCAATAAACAAAATGACAACGAATGACAACGAATGACAACGAATGACAACGAATGACAACGAATGA
>DAOQWY010000021.1:38815-56988 GCA_035342335.1 Bacteroidales bacterium | reverse complement strand
ACGGCTACCAACGAGTATGGATCACAGAGTGTCACCAAGCCAAATTATATCCACGCGGGCGATGTTCCGCAGGCGGATTTCATGGCCACTGAAACCTTCATTGCTGTGGGCGCAAGCATCAATTTCTCGGATATGAGCCTGAACAATCCCAACAGCTGGTCGTGGGTGTTCGAAGGAGGAACCCCCGGGACATCCGCGTTGCGGAATCCGACCAACATCACCTATGAACAGGTGGGGATCTATGACGTCACGCTGACGGTCACCAATGCGTACGGACAGGACACCGAGGTCAGGAATGATTTTGTGGAGGTCGGGTATGTCGGGATGGATGACCGCCAGCTGACGGCTGAGCATATTGAACTCTATCCGAATCCGACCACGGGTGCCCTGGTTCTTGACCTGAAGGGAGATGTCAGTGATGTGGTTTCCATACGCTGTTACAATTCCCTTGGCGAGAGGATCCTGGAGATCACCCGGGAACAGGGTATTTTGCACCAGATGCAGTTCGACCTGGCAGGGAACCCGCCGGGACTCTATTTGTTGAGTGTCCAAACAGACAAGAACATGATCATAAAGCGGATCACCCTGGTGAAATAAACCGTCCTGATTATCGTTTTACGCTCAATGATAAACCCCTTTCTTTTGCTTTTGAAGATTTTCAGAGCGGGATGTCTTTTTACTTTGTTATTGTCGGCAGCAGAGGCACTTTCACAATCGTCACCTGCGGCTATCCCCCCTTCAGTAAGGTTTGGGCTGGTACTTCCGGAGAGCGTGATGCAACTGGCCAGCCCTGACGTTGAAGCAATTCACAAGGTTGACCGGTCAATTGAAAAGGAAGGTTCTCCGTTTCGTGTTGCGGTCATGATCCCGGTAGATGTTGATTTGTCGAAATCCGGCCGGTGGACTGTCGTGCCTGGCCAGGGTAGATTATGGCATCTTACAGTGGTTGCTGAAGGGGCAAAGGCCCTGGCTCCCTATTATGATAGCTTTTTCATTCCGGCCGGAGGAGAGCTTTTCGTATACCATGACCGGTTTTCCGGAATCCAGGATGTCCATAAACAGCCTAATGCAACGCACAATCAGCATTATGCATCAGGATTTATCCTCGGATCTTCACTGACCTTTGAATATTTTGAGCCGTTTGGTGTTAAGGAACTGGCGAAGATCCATCTTTCGGATATCGCTTTTTTTTACAGAAGATTGGTGGAAAGGAGCCCTTCCGGTTCAAGGGATTTTGGTGATTCAGGCGATTGTGAGGTGAACGTTTTGTGCGATGAAGGTAAAAGCTGGCAGGATGAAAAAAAAGGAGTGGTCAGGATCTTAAGCAGGGTGGGCTCTTCTGTGTTCTGGGGAACCGGATCCCTGATCAATAATGTCCGTGAGGATTTTGAACCTTATGTACTGACCGCGGATCATTGTGCCTTCTGGGAAGGTGAGTATGCCACACCGGCCAATCTGCAGCAGTGGGTTTTTTATTTAAATTATGAGTCGGCAGCATGCGACGATCCGCTCATCGAACCCTCTTTCGATAAGATGACAGGAGCCACGCAGATCGCACATGGCGGAGATGCCGGCGATTCCGGTTCCGATTTTTATCTTGTCAGGTTGAATTCCATGGTTCCTGCTTCCTTCGATCCTTTTTTCCTTGGCTGGGACCGCCAGAACGCCGCCTCAGGGGAAGGTGTTTGCATTCATCATCCCCAGGGCGACATTAAAAAGATATCCACTTATGACCAGCCTGTCGCATCTACTCAATGGTCCGGCAACGGAGTTCAATCGCACTGGCGTGTATTCTGGACGGTCACACTCAACGGTCACGGGGTGACAGAGCCTGGTTCTTCCGGGTCGCCGTTGTTCAGTCAGCATGGGCTGATCGTCGGTACGCTGACCGGTGGTGAATCTTCCTGTGGTAATACCGGTGGTGCGGATTATTTTGGCAAGTTCTCCTATCACTGGAAGTCCAATGGCAATGATGCTTCATCACAGCTTGAACCCTGGCTGGATCCCGATCATAAGGGTCTTACGGTCCTGGGCGGGACCTATTATTCGAACATTGTGGTTGCTGCTTTTAGGGCTGATACAACCGTCATTCCGGTCAAATCCGCTGTGGACTTTGCGGACCTGTCTTCCGGCAAGCCTGAGCAATGGGAATGGTATTTCGAAGGAGGAAGTCCTTCGGCTTCCACACTTCAAAATCCTGAAGCGATCGAATACAAATCCTACGGAACCTATGACGTCAGGCTCATCAGCAGCAACGAGGTCAATTCGGATACCTTGCTTGTGGAAGATTATATCAAGGTTGAGCCTGTCATCAGCCGGGATCCAAATGAACCTTCGGTCTTCCGGCTATTTTTCGGAGAAGCAGCCAACAGCCCCGATCAGATTGATGTCTTTGATGTTTTGAGCAACCGGGTCCCTTTCCGGATTGCAGAGGTCACCTCATCTACCGTTTCCATTGACTTACAGGGACTTACTTCAGGAGTTTACCTTGTCACGTTGCATTCTGAAGCCTATGCATTTACAGGCAAGTTATTATTAATTAAATAGTTACTGACTGCTTACTGCACATAGGATCTCCACTTTCCAACCACCAGTGCCATATCGTCAGGTAGTTCTGAGTCGAATTCGAGCAATTTTCCGGTGCTGGGATGTTTGAAACCCAGGTAGCGTGCGTGGAGGGCATGGCGGGGCATGATCCGGAAGCAGTTATCAATGAACTGTTTATATTTGGTAAAGGTGGTGCCCTTCAGGATCTGGCTGCCACCGTATGTTTCATCGTTGAATACAGGGTGGCCGATATATTTCATATGGGCCCTGATCTGGTGGGTTCTGCCCGTTTCCAGCGTACATTCAACCAGTGTCGTATAACGAAACCGTTCAAGGATCCTGTAATGGGTGATGGCGTGTTTGCCATGTTCCCCCCCGGGAAAGACCGACATCGTTTTTCTGTCCCGGAGGTTTCTTCCGATATGACCGGTGATGGTTCCCTTTTCTTCCTTAAAATCCCCCCAGACCAGGGCAACATATCTCCGGTCGATCCGGTGATAATATAACTCTCGGGCGATCAACGATTGAGCCAATTCATTTTTGGCAACGATCAAAAGTCCGGATGTGTTTTTATCAATTCTGTGAACCAGGTAAGGAGTTGCTTTCACTCCCACTTTATGCTGATGATCGAAATAATACGTCAGGGCATTCACCAGTGTGCCGGTATAATTTCCGAAGGCAGGGTGAACGACCATTCCTGCTTTTTTGTTTACAACGATCAGGTCATCATCTTCATAACTAATCTGGACCGGGATGTTTTCAGGCAGGATCTCCATTTCCCGTGGGGGCCAACTCAAAACGATGGAGATCTGGTCACCTGGTTTGATCCTGTAATTTGACCTGACGGGTTTATCATTCACCAGGATATTTCCGACTCTGGCAGCGGCCTGGATTTTGTTTCTGGAGGCATTTTCAATACGTGCAGTCAGGAACCTGTCGATCCGCACCGGTCCCTGACCCTTATCGACCCGAAGGCTGAAATGCTCATAGAGCTCACTTTGATCTTCCTGAATCTCGTCATTGATTTCAGGCTTTGGGTCAAAGAAGGTGAGTGAATTCATTCCTTAATGAATGATCATCAGCTTGGTGGCATAGAATTGCACGGGATTGCCTCTGACCATCAGGATGTAAAGGCCTTCCGAAAATGCATCGATGTTCAGTTTGTCTCTATAGGGGCCATTATAGACAATCTGTCCTGTCAGGCTTTGTACCTGGAGTGTTAAATCTTCGGTTGTCCTTTTTTCAGTTAGTTCTTCAGGCAGGTCAATGGTGACTTCGCCTGATCGCACCGGGTTCGGACTGATCAGGATCGTCTTCAGTTCCCTGGCAACCTTACCGGGATTTTTTTCCACCAGGGGCTTTCCCAGAACCGGCCGCATCATGAGGGATCCCTCCTGGATGCTTTGAATCCATTCCCCTGTAACGTTATAGAATATTTTCTGCTGGGTTTGGTTGCGACGGTCGAATCCGATGTTGAGATTATCGTCGGAGGTCTGGATCCAGCCAACGTAAAAGGTAGAGGCGATGGCGACAGCGGAATCGAGCAGATAGGTGTGAAACCGGTTGAGCTCTTTTGTGTAAACGGGTGAAGTGACCGGCTGTGAGTAGATAAGCTCGCCAGGTATGCCATTGTCATCTTTCCATACACCAAGGTAGAAGGGATCAATGTTGGCTCCGTTGCGGGTTTCGTTGAAATACATCTGGATCGCCCGCAGTGTATCAGGCTCCTTCAGGTCAAACCGGTAGGCAAGTTCAGAACCTGCGGGGGTAAGGCCGTATCCGGCCTCTGCTGAGCCGTCGTCGTATGCGAAGTAATTGCTGAACACCTGGGACGACCAGAGTGTGTCATTCAATTCCTGGTAGCTTCCGGCTCCTGTGGTCAGGTAGTGGGCGATATGGAAAATGGCACTGTCGGCCGTAAAGTCAACAGGGAAAAATCCAAAGCACACTTTGGGTTTGGCAAAATTGATATAATCCAGGTACCCGGATTCATAGACAGGGGAGATATCCCAGTTTCCCTGCTGGCATGAATCAATGGCCAGCATATCCTCAAGGTACAGGACAAAACGATAGGATGTATTGTGAATGAGGGTGTCCAGGTTGGTGATGACCATTGTAAGGGAGTCTTTCATCATATTGGTCGGATCGCTCATATACTGGCTGTAGGGCATGGATTCATACTGGTTGATGAACGATGGAGGGCGGTCGACGAACGACAGGATCTTAAAGGTCGTGTCGCTCACACTGCGGTCAACGTTCAGGTAGACCAGATCAATGTTCCAGTGGTCTGCGTTGCTTTGCCAGCTGGGGAGTGAATTATCGGCCAGGCTGACATAATTCCGGAATCTGAAGCGAAAATCAGGCCGGTACCATTTTTCATCCAAAATTGGTAACATGACTCTCCGGAAATACGATAACGGGTTGCTTTCCGTATAAAAAAGGGAATCGAGTTTCGTTCCGTTTTGCGACCAGATTTTTTCCCAGTCAACTTCGGGTTCAAAGACCGAATCGCAGGGCAGGGTGATCTGATCACCCGGTATCAGCATATACTGGTTGCCGTGCATGATCAGGTAAGGATTGACCGAAACCCAGACTGAATCTTCAGGCAAACCGCACGGCAATAACAGGGTATCTCCGGCATAATAGGTTTTATCGACCAGGTAGGAGGTTGAGTCGACGCGCAGGAAAACAGAATCGCCCGACAGGATCCCAAAATCAAGTTCAAGCAGGTCGAAGGATTCCGGTGGATTTCCCCTGCCCTGTGGCTGGTAAAAGAAGCTGAAATAGACAGAATCGGCGGGTGTGATTTTTCGGGCAGCGGGCTTAAAAAGAGAGTCCAGACGGATCAGCCGGGAGGTGAGCACATCGGCTGAAAAGGTCGGCGGTCCGGGAATGGCATTCGGATAGAGCGCTCCCTCATCATTGAGGGCATCCAGTGTTGCCACGCCGATGTTGGGAGGATTGACAGCATAATCGGTGTTGATAAAGGCAAATCGGTCCTGCCATCTTGCAGCTGAAGGGAAGGGACCCTTCGAGGAAAAATCATCCAGGAATGGAAGCACAACCGGTTCATCGGATGCAACCCCGGTTGCTTTCAAAGGCAGCGATTCCTCAGGCAAAAGTTTTTCCGGCTGAATGGCCGGATTGGTCTGCAGCTCAAGGATCACTTCCTGTGAAAACCCGCTCAGGCAGATTAGAAAAAATCCAGCTATGATGAGTAAATTCCTCATTAGTCAATGGTATCCATTTGTATAAACTCCTCATCAGGAAATAAGGCTTGCAGTGTGTCGGGTATCTGATAGCGTTTAATGAGTGACCCAAAATCAAAATCCCTCTCCGAACGAAGCCACAGGTCCACCTCCGAACCTACCGTTACAAAGAGATTTCCTTTGTAATCCGGATCCTGCCGGTACACCCGGTAGTACTCTTGCTGATCCTCATCCAGAAAATGCGTTTTCCCGACATTCAACGTTACCTTGTTCAGCGTACGTGAGGCCTGATCAAGGGTCATCCCGATCACAAGCGGCATGGGTGCTTCAATCTGCCTGACGCTTTTTCCGACAACCAGATCAATGGTCGATCCTTTGTGGATCAGGGTGCCAGGTTCAAGCGTCTCTCCTTGGAATATCTGGTTTTTAATAAGGTTACCCTGTTCAATGTCAGGATCCTGCTCAAAGGTCAGATGTCCCGACTGGAGCCCGTATGTTTCGAGCAGCGAAACGGCCTGCCGTAAGGAAAGATACCTCAGATCAGGCATTTCTATTTTTTCCGGGAGTACGGCCACCGTGGTCAGGTATACGTTTCTTCTTTTTTTGACAGGTGAATTGGGAGGAGGATCCTGTGTAATAATGCTTCCAGGCTTGCTTTTAACATTGTAAACCGAATCAACAACCGTGAACCTGAACTTATAGGTATCCGTGTAGGTTTTCAATTCTTCCGGTGTCTTTCCGGTAAAGTCCGGCAGCGGGATGCTCTGGCCGTGAAATGTGTAATTGCTGAGCAGTTTGAATGTCAGAAGCGCTAATCCGATGGTTACCAGAATAGCGATCAGTAGGTTTTTTAAAAAAGTTTTGCTGAACAAAAACCGAAAAAAACTCATCTGTAAATCTGACCTGTTTTTACGGACGTCCTGAACTGTTAAACTGGAAAAACCGTTAATTATTGTTTGCGGGGCAAAGATACAAATTATGTCATTACCTTTACCGTGTAATAGATTGGTCATGAAAAAGCGGATTGCACTTGTCACAGGAGGTTATTCTGGTGAGCGTGAAATATCCCTCAAAAGCGGTGAGGAAGTATACAGGCACATCGACAGGTCGAGGTACGATGTGTTTATGATCAGGATTGACCGGGACGGATGGTTTTTCTCCCCGGAGCAGGGTGAACGGTTGCCTGTTGATAGAAATGATTTCACCGTTGTGCAGGACGGGATAAGATCCGGTTTCGACTGTGCTTTTATGGCCATTCACGGAACGCCCGGTGAAGATGGAAAACTCCAGGGATACTTCGACTTGCTGAACATACCCTACACATCCAGCGGCCGAACCACCTCCTCCGTCACGTTCAACAAGTTTTTCACCAATAAGATCGCCCGTTCTCTGGGAATTAAAACGGCGGATTCCTTATTTTTCTCCAAAATTGACCCGATGGATCCGGAGCAGATCATACAATCACTCGGTTTGCCCTGTTTTGTAAAACCCAATAACGGGGGCTCCAGTGTCGGCATTACCCGGGTTGACCTGCCGGATGAACTGCAACCGGCTATCCGGAAAGCCTTTCACGAAGATGATGACATCGTGGTTGAAAAGTATCTGCCGGGTTTTGAACTTACCTGCGGAATGATCCGGCATAGGGGTGAGCCCATCGTGTTTCCCCTGACACAGATCATCAGTAAGAAGTCGTTTTTTGATTATGAGGCGAAATATACACCCGAACTGGCCGAGGAAATCACACCGGCACCGGTGGATGAATCACTGCGCAATCGTTGTCAGGATGTTTCCCGGTTCTTATATCATCAGTTGAACTGCCGTGGGATAGTCCGGTTCGATTACATCGTCAACGGCGAAGATCTTTTCTTCCTTGAAGTGAATACCATCCCCGGCCTGACCAGGAACAGCATCGTTCCAAAGATGGTGACCGCAATGGGACTTACGCTGACAGAGCTTTATACGATGGCTATTGAAGAAGCATTCAGGTAATCCATCATCTTCCGGAAAGCCCGGTAACGGTGACTGATCCGGTTTTTCTGTTCCAGGTTCATTTCTGCAAAAGTCTGATCGTAACCTTCGGGAACGAAGACCGGATCGTATCCGAAACCTTCCTGACCTCTCCCGGTGTCAATGATTTTTCCCTGCACGATTCCTTCGAACAGGATTTCCTGCTGCCCGATCATTAGGGAGATCACAGTTCTGAACCTGGCTTTACGGTTTGTGGCCGTTTGCAAGTCCTGCAGTACCTTTTCGATGTTCCTTCCGAAATTTTTATCCTCCCCGGCATACCGGGCCGATAAAGCGCCTGGCTGATTGCCAAGTGCCTCCACTTCCAGACCCGTATCATCCGCAAAGCAAGTGCAGCCATAAAGGGTGTGGATAGTCCGGGCTTTCACCGAAGCGTTCCCCTCCAAAGTATCCATCGTTTCGGGGATATCCTCCAGGTATCCGATATCCTGGAGGCTTACAAGCCGGTAACGATCCAACCCGGGTAGAAATGCCCGGCTTGAATCAAAAAGGCTCCTTATTTCGTAAAGTTTATGGGGATTATGGGTTACAAAGACGAGTTCCGTCATTTTCATTCAAAACTAAGCAACTCGACCTCAAAGATAAGCGTTGAACCGGGAGGGATCGGTCCAACCCCCTGGTCACCGTATCCAAGCTGAGGCGGAACATACAGGATACATTTACCTCCGGATTTCATAAGCTGCAGACCTTCGGTCCATCCCGGTATGACTCCGTCGAGCTGAAAGGTCAGAGGCTGACCCCTGTCGTAGGATGAATCGAAGACGGTGCCATCGATCAGCGTCCCTTTATAATGAACCGTTACCTTCGAGGTTGCCACGGGGGACTCACCCTCACCTTCCCCGATCATTTTATACTGCAGGCCGCTTGGTAATTCCTTAACCCCTTCCCTGGTGCGGTTCTCTGCAAGAAAGACGGCCGTGGCCGCTTTGTTTTGTTCCAACACGATATTGTCCTGTTTTTGCTTTTCTTCTGCCAGGTTAGTCTGATAAAGCGCCATCAGTGAGTCGGTCTGCTGTTGGCTGAAACGGCTTTCGAGCCCGTTGAATCCCTCCCGGATGCCCCCGGTCAAAACATCAAGATTCACATCTTTCATAAAACCGGGCAAACGAACCCCGAGATCATGGCCCACCAGATAGCTGATCGTATCCGCCCAGTTCGTGAGTACAACTTGTTCTTTTACCGGCTGTGCAGAACTTGTTTTTGCTTTGTTCTTTTTCTGCGCCATAGCACCGTTAAAGCATATTAATATACTGACGATCAAGATGACAATTGATTTGGTTCTCATAAACGTAAAATTTAGGAAGGGCAAAGATAGGTGTTTTATAAATTTGCAGCTTCATCTGCCCATAAAATTGCCAGGCATGTGCATCACCGTCGTTCAAACAGCGGATGGGTCAAGCACCTTATTCGTACCTGCCCTGCGGGAGCATTACCATTCGATTCACGGCGCCGTTGGCGAGTCGCTGCATATTTTCATTCAATGCGGGCTCAGGGAGCTGCCTTCATCCGCCGGCACGCTGCGGATCTTTGAAATGGGCTTTGGCACGGGATTGAATGCCCTGCTGACGTACTTCCATACGCTCGGAAGTGCGAGGCAGGTAGATTATACGGGTCTTGATGCACTGCCACTGAAGGATGATCTGTATGGTCAGTTGAATTATGCTGAATGCCTTGATTTTAAGGATGCTGAAGAAGTTTTCAGCAGGATTTGTTTTGCACCATGGGAACAAAAAATCGCTGTCGGGAGTCATTTTTTTCTGACAAAGCATCGGGCCAGAATCGAGGACTATCTGCCTGATGGATCGTTCGACCTGGTCTATTTCGATGCATTCTCTCCGGTTGCCCAGCCAGAGTGCTGGACACAGGAGATCTTCAGCAGGCTTTTTCAGCATATGAACCCTGGCGGGATCCTTGTCACCTATTCTTCCAAAGGTTCGGTGAGGCGCTCCCTGAAGCAGGCTGGATTTACGGTCGAAAAGCTTCCGGGTCCGCCGGGCAAAAGAGAGATTCTCCGGGGGAGGAAATGGGTGCCATGAAGGATGCAGGATGATTAATGAAAAATCCTTCATTTTTCATCAAAAATTTTTCATCCTACATCCCAAATCCTTCCCTGATGGTAAAATCGGTAAAATTTTTCGATTGCTGCTCCGTGATCTCGATATTTTCCACAATCGCCCAGGGAGGGCCATTGTGGCACCATCGGATGAAGGCATCGAGTTTTTCCTCTTCCCCTTCAGCTTCAATATAGACACTTCCATCGGGCCTGTTTTGTACAAAACCTCGGATGCCGTGCAGGCGGGCCTGCTGGAGCGTATAATAACGAAAACTCACTCCCTGAACACGCCCGTGAAGGTGCAGGATCACATTTTTTTTCATGCTTTACCGGAGTAAACGTTGGGATATGAGTGATGAAACCTTTTCAAAAAGCAACTGCGGGCCATAGGTGCGCCACTCAAGGGAATTCAGTTTGCCACCGAAGGAAATGTGATGATGGATGCGACCATGTTTAAATTCCTGCAATACATGATCCTGGAAATTGACCGCCGCAATCCAGCCATCCCCAATCTCCTCCGACCATTCCTGGTAGTACTCGTCGTCGGAGAAATGAAAATTCAGTACATTTTCCCCGATCAGAATGAACCTGGTGATTTGATGGCTCATCAGGTGTTCAATGATATTCCGCTTCAGATACATGATATCATTGTGGATCGCATCGTTCCATTCACCCAGCAGTTCGATCACGCAGAACCCACTGTCATAATCAACATACAGCAGCTTGATGTAAAGGGTGGGGGAGCCGATATCGTCCCACTGCGGATGGATATAATAATTGTAGATGCAGTTGCTGAATTCGAATTCGCTGTATTCCCTGCCGTAAAAAGGTGACCACTTGTCTTCGGAGGCTATGTACTCATGCCTCCACGCCCAGAAAGGTTCAATGGTATGCACGCTTCTACAGTGCTTTGATTCACAAGGAGCAGAGATCTCACTACCCTCGGCTTGCAACTTGCAGCTAATTACACTTCAGTACCGTTTCGATCTGGTACTTAGCTGATTCAAGGTAATTACCGTAGAGGGCATTTTTAAAGGCCGTGCAGGCAGAGGCGTTTTCCCCTTTTCCGATGTAGGCATTTCCAAGTTCATAGTAGAACTTGGCTTTGGCTTCATTCGATTCATTTTCAAGATCAATGCCCTGTTTTGCTGCCTTTATGGCTTCGTCCCATTGAGAATCCTTGTTGTGGCAAAGAGCCAGAAGATAGAATACCTCCGGTTTGGGTTCGCCATAGGTTGATGACTTGACCAGCAGGGGCAGGGCTTCCTGAAAATTGCCTGCTTTCACGGCCTTGTTCCCGGTGACGAGCAGGTAGTCCCTTATGACATTCCCTGCAGTGGTGGCGGTTTTTTCGTCATTGGCCAGTTTGCCAAACACGATCGCTTGATCCAGCGCAGCAATCATGGCCTCCTGATTATCCTGCTTTTTATAAATGAGACCTTTGCTGAGATAGGCTTTTGCATAAGTTGAGTCGTAAGTCAGTGACTGATCAAAACAAATCAAGGCGCTGTCATATTTTTCAGATTTGTACAGTTCGTTTCCAAGGCTGAAATGAAGTTTTGGAATAATCTCATTTGCTTTGGCGGCTATTTCTGCATTTCCAACTTTTTCAGCCAGTTCGGCGGCAAGCATGTAAGCGGGGATGGCTTCCTTGATATTTTTGGCCTTGTACAACTCTGCTGCATATTTGATCTGAAGGGCAGGCAACTGTGTTTCAACCAGGTTCTTAATGTCATCAGATTCAACTCCGACCTTGAGTGCCAGTTCATGGGCCAGATTAAATTTTTCGATGGCCTTCTCTACATTGGTATTGGCCAGGGCAACACCATCATTGTAGGTATTGATGACGTCATCCTTGGTTTGTGCAGAAATCAGCAGGGTTGAGAAAATCAACACAGCAGCGAGTAAAAGGCGAAGATCAGGTAGTTCTTTCATTTTCAATTTTTTTTAAACAATTTGTATTGGATGAATGATTAAAAACCGTACAAAAGTACAACTTTATAAAAAGTTGGGCACAGTAGTTTCAAAATCTGTGCCAGAATCTGGCTGATCAAAGCAAGGGGAGGATCATTTTCATCTATTCAGAAGATCTTTGGGAACTGAAAGGGACTGACCTCATGCATGATCCGGTAGGCCGTTTCAAAAACATCCTCCGCATTCGGGTTTGAAAAATAATCCCCGTCGGTCGTGTAGGCAGGGCGATGTTCTTGTGCCGTGAGTGTCCTGGGCTCTGCATCCAGGTAATCATATCCCTTTTGTTCTTCCAGGACTTTCTGCATCATATAGGCTGTTGTTCCTCCCGGTACATCCTCGTCAAAGAACAGGATACGGCTGGTCTTTTTCAATGATCTGGCGATGGTGTGATGGATATCGAAAGGCAGGAGTGTCTGTACATCGATCAGTTCGGCGCTGATTCCGAAGTCGTCCAGTTGTTCCAGGGCTTCTTCTGCAATTCTCACACAGGAACCGTAGGTGACGATCGTAATGTCGTTGCCTTCACGAATGATTTGGGGTATTCCTACCGGTATTTTAAACTGACCAATATTTTCAGGCAGCCGTTCCCGAAGCCGGTACGCGTTCAGTGGTTCAATGATCAGGGCGGGTTCATCGCCCCCCAGCAAGGTGTTGTAGAATCCTGCAGCCTGGGTGAGGTTCCTGGGAACAAGCACGTGCATACCCCTGATGGAGTTGATCACCATGCTCAGGGGAGAACCCGAGTGCCAGATGCCTTCCAGCCTGTGGCCGCGGGTGGAAATGATCAGCGGCGCCTTCTGGCCACCCCTTGAACGGTACTGCAGTGTGGCCAGGTCATCGCTCATGGTCTGAAGACCGTACAGCAGGTAGTCGAAATACTGGATCTCGGCGATCGGCCGCAGGCCCCGCATCGCCATCCCGATCCCCTGGCCGATGATGGTGGCTTCACGTATCCCCGTATCGGTGATCCTGTTTTCCCCGTACTTTGCCTGCAACCCCTCCAGCGTCTGGTTGACGCCTCCGATCTTTCCGACATCCTCACCGAAAATGACCAGCTGCGGGTGGTGTTTCAGCAGGTAATCAAAATTATCGCGCAGAACCTGCCTTCCTGGAACCAGGGGTGAGTGCTCGTGATAAACGGGTTTGATCGCTTCCGTCAGGTTCAGCAGCCGGTGATCCGATTTGCTGTAGAGGCAGGAGCTGTAGTGTTCGGATCCCTCCTGCATTTCAATCTTAAGCCATTGCGTCACCTTTGTCTTCAGCGAATTCTCCGGATTCGAGCAGCTGTTGCAGATCAGCCTCAGGATTTTTCTGGCGGCAGAGACGATATCTTTTCGGATGGGATCGGCCAGGCGGTTGAGTTCCGCCTTAATGGCCTCAATTTTAGACGTTTTTGCACAGTTGCAGCCGGACAGGTCCACCAGTTTCACGAAGTCATCCCTTTTTGCGCGAAAAGGCGACATGAAATGATCCCAGGCGGTGTCACGGGCCTGCCTGACCCTTTCACGGGCCTGTTCTTCCATTTCATTCAGTATGTTCTCTGTAGTGATGCCCCCGGAGAGGATCCACTCCCGCATTTTGCGGATGCAGTCGAACTCCTGCTCCCATTCCAGGCGCTCGATGCTTTTGTATCGTTCGTGTGAACCGGATGTGGAATGACCTTGGGGCTGCGTGAGTTCCGTAACGTGAACGATCACCGGGACATGATCTCTCCGGCACTTCCTGATGGCATCATCAAAAGTTTTTCGGAGAGCAGGGTAATCCCATCCCTGGACCTGGTAGATCATCAGCCCGTTGGTGTTCTTTTCTTTTTCAAAGCCTTTCAAAACCTTTGAGATGCTTTGTTTGGTCGTTTGATAGGCATTGGATACGGAGATCCCCCAGCCATCATCCCACACAAAAAGAGCCATCGGCACCTGAAGTACACCGGCAGCATTGATCGTTTCAAAAAAGTGACCTTCCGAGGTACTGGCATCCCCGATCGTACCAAACGCCACTTCGCTCCCGTTAGCTGAAAAGTCGCCGGCTGAACTCAACCCTGGATTCTGCCTGTAGATCTTGGAGGCCATAGCCAGTCCCAGCAGCCGTGGCATCTGGCCGGCGGTGGGTGAGATGTCGGCGGAGATGTTTTTCATGCTGGTCTGTGGTTTCCAGTTTCCGGCGGAGTCCAGAAAGCGGGTGCCGAAATGATTGTTCATCATGCGGCCCCCGCTGGCAGGGTTGGCTTCCAGGTCGGTGTCACCGTACAACTGGGCGAAAAACTCCTCCAGAGACATGAGTCCTGCTGCCATCATAAAGGTCTGGTCCCTATAGTAGCCTGAGCGCCAGTCCCCCTGCCGGAATACCCTTGCCAGCGCCAGCTGGGGCACCTCTTTCCCGTCGCCGAAAATTCCGAATTTGGCTTTGCCGGATAACACTTCCCTTCTTCCCAAAAGACTCGCCTGGCGGCTCTCAAGCGCGATACGGTAATCGTGCAGAATTTCTCTGGAAGATAACGGAACTTGTTTTCGCGGGTGCAATGCCTGTTTTTTCATATCCACGGGTTAGCTGATCGGATCATACGTGGATACAAAAATAGGAGAAAATAGCGGACGGTTACCTGAACCTGATCTCCATTACATCAAACCAGTTGATTTTGATGAGCGAGGAGGTGTCCTGGTAGATCAAAACTCCGTCATTGGCACGCGAAACATCCTGCATGTTGCCCAGCGTGAGCTTTTCTCCATTCTGAAGCGTTATTTCAGATGATCTTTCATCCACAGGCACGATCGTCGCAACATTCCGGAAAGGTATCTGGTACTCGATTTCATTGGATTTACCCTGGAGAAACTCGGTGTCAAAGGCCTCATCCATATCAAAAACGATCCCGCCCGACAGAACCGTCCCCTGTCGGGTGTAAACAGTTCCTTTCAGCGGTTCCGCTGCTGAAAAGTCAGTATAACCAAGCCCTTCAAAGGAAATGTCGTCGTTGAAGATGACCTTGACAAAGGCTTCCCAGGGTACTTCGACGCGGCCCAGTCCCTTGATGGTCACGATGATGCCGCGGTTAGTGCTGTTTACATCATTGCTGCCCCTGAGAACGTGCTCATCACCCGTAACCATTACCACCTGCGAACCGTCCTCATGTTTAATGATGGAACGGATGGTTCCGAAGGGGATCCCCATTTTTTCATTTTCGGTTTCTCCGTTTAGGATATCCGTTGTCAGCCGTTCATCCTGATCCCATTCAATCTGTCCGGAAAATGTTCCCCGGATGGTGTGCACAGTTCCCGTCAGCGGTTCGCCAAACCATTCAGTACTGGCAGTCTTCGCTTCCATGAATTCCACCTTCCTGATCTTGTCCCAGGGCAGTTTGACGCGACCCAGGTTTTCATCCAGGACCTGGAGTTCAGTTCCGACATCGTTGGATCCATTCCGGAGGTGATAAACGAAATCATTTTTCAGCCGGAGATCAACCCGCATGCTGCTGATGACCTGGAGTGAACGGATGTCTCCGAACCGGCATTCGAACGTGTGTATCTGGCTGAACGCGTCGTCAACCTCAATGCTCAGCAGTTCCCTTTGGTTTTCACTTTCGATGACCAGTACTTTATTGCTGATCTTCTTCAGATACTGCAGGTAGTCATTGGCAGTTTTTGTTGAATTGAAGATGTCGGTCCAGAGCACCTCTTCGTCGCCCCAGCGGATGGGGCCGGTATAGGTCTGGTTGCCGGTGGTGGTTACGCAACCATATAGAAAGTGGATTGATGACTGGGAGAAGGCCTCATTTGCGAAAAATGCAGAAAAAATCACCAAAATGAATGACCGAAAAAAATAAGCATTTTTTTTCATGATGCAATGGGATATGGAACCGTCATAAGACGGTTTCGCACGGTTATTTGTTACAAGGAGAGGTTATGACCAAGCTTTTGGGCCAAAGCCCTATGAACCAATAGCCTGACGCGAGGTTGTACCATAAGTACTTAACCACCAAGGAACACTAAGGTTTTTACGAAGGTACACAAAGGTATTCTCGTTGATTATCAATAACTTAGTGTTCCTTGGTGAAGTACTTTGAGCACCTTTGTGTTTAAGCAAAGCATTTTGATACACCCTCAAATTGAAAATCAGAGAGTTGGCGGACTTGAGTCCAGAAACGGATGCAAGGAAATTGTTTTTAAAAGAAAGATCACTTAAATTAAAGAAAACTTTAAAGCCAATTAATTGTTATATTTGAAGAAATCAATCCTGCAGGTGGTTTCTTTCAACGCCAAAAGGTTTATTCCCATCGTGCTAAGCCCTTGGGTTCTGGCCGTTCCCTTTACGGTTATGATCATTCTGTTTCTCCCTTCCATATCCAGGTATAAAGCAACTTTTACGAGCCAGGAATATCTTCCCGGTAACTGTTTCTTTTATACAGACATTGACGGAGATGGCATCACTGAAAAGGCAGGAGTGACTGAAAACTCACTGGGAAATGCAGCCCTCAAACTTTACGATCTGAACGGTGGATTGATCGAGCAGGTGAATTTCAGGCATGGATTGATCCATTTTCCTCCGAATGTGAGTTTTGGGGATTCAGATCGTGATGGTTTCGGGGAGATTTATTTTTTTACATTTTCTGAAGATTCTGTTTTTCTCGGTTTCAGTGAGCCCCTTGGCTCGGAAAAGTTCATTGCACACGAGCGTTTTATTGACAGAATAAGAGCCTGGGAGGATACGATCGATTTTACAGCAGGCAGCGGCCCCGGCCTTTTAAAAGATATGAACCAGGATGGTTACGAAGATCTCCTGTTTTACATCACGGCACGTCATTCGATCGTGCCCAGGCAAGTGTATATGTATGATATTCGAAATGATACGATTTGGAGATCGGGTTCTTACGGAAGCAATCTCAATGAATTAAAGATTGCTGACATCAACGGGGATGGTCATCTGGAAGTGATGGGCAATAACATGACACGGGGAAATACACGGGATAAGATGAACCTGGCCTTCGGTGATTCCAGTGCCTGGCTGATGGTGTACGACCATGAACTGACTTTTCTTTTTGATCCGGTGGAGTTCTCCTCCTACGGCGTGAAGCTGGAGGTTCAGCCTTTTATGACTGCGGATTCAGGCTTCATTGCTGTCTTGTACCGTAATCTCGGAGTGGGTGAAGAGCCACCTGCCGTGATTCTTTATAATTCCATAGGCGGGATTGCGCGAAGAAAAGAATTCTCAGTGCGTGACCGCCATTTGATCGCCCATCTGGTTACGGGTGATCCGGAAAAGTACAGCAATTTGTACCTGCTGAATAAAAATGGTAAGGCCGAGCAATTGAATCAGGATCTCAGGGTCATACATACGGCGGAGGTGAAAGGGATTTCAAAACGACCTTTATTTTATGCTGATCTTGATGGAGACCGGTCGCAGGAGATCATTTTCGAGAACACGGATCACAATGGCCTGGTCATTACCAGGAACGATTTTACGCATCCGGTTGAAATATTTTTCAATGTTGCTGTTGTTTATCCACGGTTTTCGATAAAAGTGGGACGGGATCAGAAACCCCGGCTAGCCATCCAAGCCGGGGAGACCTTCTATGTGGTGGACTATGATTTCAATCGTTTATACTGGTTGAAAGGACCGCTTTATCTGCTGATCTATGCCGGGATCCTCCTGTTCATCCTGCTGGTGCGAAAACTTCAGCAGATACAGATCCGGCGGCACCGCGCAGCGGAGAAAGAACTATTAAAGCTCCAGCTGCTGACCATCAAGAACCAGGTGGATCCCCATTTTACGTTCAATGCGCTAAATGCGATCAATTCATTGATCCTGAAGGAAAAGAAGGAGGACGCCTACAAGTTTGCTTCCAAGCTATCCCACCTCATGCGGACGGCGCTTGAGAATTCGGATAAGATCACAACCTCGTTAAAAGAGGAGCTGGACTTTATCCGTAATTACCTGGATCTTCAGAAGGTTCGCTTCAGGGACAGCTTTGATTACCAGATTGCGTTTGATGGTCCTGTGGATCCTGCCATCCAGGTCCCCCGGCACATTCTGCAGACCTATGTAGAGAATGCGGTAAAGCACGGTTTAAGGCCTCTTGACAGCGGCGGAGTTCTCCGGATCGGTGTCAGCAGGAAGGATGGCCATCTTCTGCTGACCGTCAGGGACAACGGTGTCGGTCGCGCCAATGCCTCGGCTCATTCCGGGGAAAGTACCGGTAAGGGACTGGGGATCATGCGTCAGATCTTTGCTCTTTATGAACGCCTCTATCATGTAGCCATTGAGCAGGAGATCGTTGATCTGCAGGATGAAAGCGGCAATCCAGCGGGGACGGAGGTCAGGATTCGGGTTCCCGGGATGTAGTAGGGTCCCTCGCTGCGCTTCGGGATGAC